>CBFDDG010000026.1:0-19008 GCA_965603505.1 uncultured Phycisphaerae bacterium
GTGAAGGGATCGCCGAGACGCTGACGTACTACGCCTTCCCCGACAAGCATCACCGCCAGATCCGCACGGACAATCCGCTGGAACGGATCATGCGTGAGATCCGCCGGCGGAGCCGCGTGGTGGGCTGCTTCCCCGACGGCCGGAGTGCGTTGATGCTGGCCGCAGCGCGACTGCGATACATCGCGGGCACGAAGTGGGGTACGCGGCGGTACATGAATATGGACCGCTTGAAGGAACTCAAACAAGAACGCCAGGAAGCGATGCTCGCCAGTGCGTGAGCATCCGATAACGTGCGGCCCCCTTAAGGGGGCCAGGGAACAGAAGATTGACCTCTACCCATCGACCAGAGTGACAGCTACCAGAAAATGTGCGAAAGATCCTTTACACTACCACTCATCCGGCCCACCGTCAGTGATTATAGGGCGTTAGCGCTCCAATTTCTTTCCGAAATGGGGCCAAGGAGGAGGCATCACAGTTGATCTGTACGTCAACACAGGTAGGTCTGCCCCACGATGACATGAAGGTTGTACGCCGGCGCGTACCCTCGTCCCCCAAACCGTATCTCGTCGCCACTTCAGGCAGCGGTGCGGTGACGCGATCTCAGTAATCCGCCCAGACGTTCAATGCAGATGGTCGCACCTTGCCAGCCCTCATGCCGCGGCTCGATGATCCTGTTGAGGCCCTGGTGAATCCTCTCATGATGGTCGTGCTCAAGATACTCGGACCGGACATAACGCAGTTGCTCTTCCGAGGAGAGGATGAGATGGTTGAGGCATTCTTCCTTGATGGACCTGACACCGAGAATCTCCACCCTTCGCGTGGACAGATCCATGGGGAACAACACCATGCATCGGATGAGCTTGCCTTTGATCAGCAGCTCAGCCGAGAAGAAATCACACACGGCCAAAATGCTCCAGTGGCTCCTGATGAACTCCTTCCAGGTTGTCTTCCGGGGCACGTCTGGCTCAGAGTCATAGCCATTCGCAAGGAGGATGTTCTTGGCCGTGGTTTTCCCGATCTTGTATCCGAGGTAGGCGATGTTATCCTTGATTCTCGTGTAGCCCCAGTGCGGATTCTCCTGCTTGAACTGAATTACGAGGTCGGTGATTTCCTGAGAGGTTCTCGGTCGCCCCGGATTCCTGCAGTTGTCACTGCCGTCATGCTTCTGGGCGATGAGTTTGCGATAGCAGCCGAGAAGCGTGTCCTCCGAACGTTCCTTGAACGTGAAGCGTCCGGAGGATAGCATAAGCGATTGAATTTGCGACGGTCAATTCAGGAGTTGGCTGACGCGCACGAAAAGATGTACCCTACGGGGAAATTGACATAGAATTGAGGGACGTGCAGTGCCTGATGCTGGTCTTCGACGGGAAGAAAGCGCTGGGCAATTGGACCGATGCGCATGCGATCAACGAGAGTGTGAGTGCTTGAACGCGGGAGGCGTCCGCTGCCATCCATCCCGATCGGAAGGAGATCGTCATGAAGAAAGCATTACTTGCCATCGTTACCCTCCTGGTCCTACCCTGGACGTGCGAAGGTAAAGAGAACACAACGGGCCAAGAGGACGCAGGAGTCGGGGTCGTTACCGCCCACTCGCGTGGTCTGCATGGGTACGTTGGCTACAGCGCGTCGCGGCCGGCGGTCCGGGCCGAGTACGGTGCGGGGATGGGTTTCTACGCGGCGGTCTGGCCGCTGATCGATAAGCCGATCGCCCACTTTCAGATCGGCCTGCCCAGCGCCTGGATCACGCCGAACAACTCCGACAACAAGGACACCCCGCTTGCTCCGGTCGGCACCCTGGCGCGCGACAACTGGCCGGAGCGGGGGCCTACCTGGAGTAGCGTTTTTCAAACCGTCGAAGGCGGCCTGGGCTATTGGGCGCGCAATCATTTCCGATATGGCCCTCCGAAATTCAGCATGAATGCCACTCCGCAATGTTACGATTATGAAGTTGGATCACCTGGGTGGTCATTCTTCTATGACAACGAAGCCCTGCCGGACAATCGATTAGGTATCGCCCAACTGAGCAACCGCTTGCTCATTCCGCCGGACGCGCTGCCTTTCGAGGGCAATCCCAACGGCAAGTTCCTGGGCTACACCTACATGGCTCTTCCCTTCACCGAATCAACGACGGGGGACCCACCCACCGGAGACCAGGCCTGGACCTGTTTTCTTAGTGCGGCCAACTTCAAGGGGCCGATCGCCTACTACATCCCCGAGACTTGGAGTAAGATCGGTAGGCTGTTCAATTATCCCTTCATTTACGGCCGGGGGCTCGATGCCCGCCCAGGCAATATGGGCGGCGGCGCCATGGAGATCAATACGGTGCCCCGCTTCGACAGCGCGGATGCGCAGGGCGTCGTCTACTCGAAGATACCGAAGTTGCAGTTCCCGGTGGATGAGCAGGGGAGATCTCTGCTGGTGCAGGACGTGATCTACTACTCCAAGGCGGCTCTCTATGACGCTTTCAAGGCGTGGCGCGATGGTGGCCCGGCGTGCACAGGGCGTTTCGACGAGCGCGGCGCCTGGAAGGCGACGTTGACGACACGTACGCCGCGCTTCGACCAAGACCGCCACGAGATCACGGACGTCACGAAAGTCTTCGACACCAAGACATTCGGAGCTTATGTCTGGGGGTTGCGGTGGAACGACGGCACCACCAGCGGCATGGGCAGTTTCCCGCAATACTTCAAGCATGTGGGCGACAAGCGGGTGGCAGTTCGAGCCGCCGACGTGCCGGCCGAGACGGGGCTTCTGGACAAGGAATTCAAACTGGCGGGCCGCGGCGCACCTTACACGTCGCCCAACGGCGGCGCCTGGACTCATCCAGGGCCGGCGCGGGGGCCGTTTACAGTGACTTTGGCCGACGGCTCGCTGGTCACCTATTCCTGGTACCGGTTTGTCGATCAGCCTTCGTTCCAGCAATACCAGTGGAGCGAAGAGAAGAAGGCAAAATTGCAGGCTTTCGTCGAGAAGATTCACGCCGGTTGGCCGGTCGACCGGGATTACATGGCGCCGCCCAGCCAAGGCACGCTGGTCAAGCTGGACCCGGCGTTGCTCGTGACCCCGCCCAAAGGCCTGGAAGTCGGTTATGTGCCCATTGTGACACGACAGGAGGACGCCGGTCGGTGAATCGCGTCCCGCCTCCGGCAGACCGAGACGACCATCTCAAGTGGGAAGAGGACCTATGGATGACAGCAGAAGGAATCAGTTCCAAATGAGGCAGCATCTGTTGGCGGTCATATTGCCACTGCTCGCCGCGAATGCTTTCGCGGCGGCGGCGGACCCAGGCTCTTGCTCCGCGTCCCTTCGCATCGACCGCCTGCGCTGCGAGCACCAGGATTCTCCTCTGGGCATCGATCATCCGGCGCCCCGCCTGAGCTGGACCTTGGAATCGTCGGTCCGAGGCCAGAAGCAGACGGCCTATCGTGTCCTCGTCGCCGACCGCCTCGACGCGCTGCGGGCGGATCGGGGCACGCTCTGGGACAGTGGGAAAATCGCCTCCGAGCAGAGCATCAACGTTGAGTGTACGGGTCAGCGATTGATCAGCGGCCAGCGCGCGTTCTGGAAGGTCATGGTGTGGGACCGAGAGGGCCGCGCTACCGATTGGAGCACGCCGGCGAGCTGGGAGATGGGCTTGCTGCGCCAGGAGGACTGGAAGGGTCGGTGGATTTACGACGGGAAACCGCTGCCGAACGAAGAGGCGGATTTTTACCGGGACGACCCCAGCCCACTCTTTCGCAAGGTGTTTCGTCTGACCGGTCCCATCCGAGCGGCGCGGCTATACATCAGCGGACTCGGCTACTACCAGGCCAGTCTGAACGGCCAGATCGTTGGGGACCGCTGCCTGGATCCGATCTGGACCCGATTCGACAAGCGCGTGTTCTACAGCACGTACGATGTGACCGGGCAGCTGATGGATGGCGTCAACTGCCTGGGTGTCACTCTGGGCAACGGCTGGTACAACCCGCTGCCCCTGCGCATGTGGGGACGCATCAACCTGCGTGAGCACCTGCCGGTCGGCCGCCCGCGATTTCTCGCCCAGCTCGACATCGAATACGCTGACGGCTCGCGCATGTCCGTGGTCAGCGATTCCAGTTGGAAGTGGGCGCCGGGTCCGATTCTCCGCAACAGCATCTACCTGGGCGAGAAATACGATGCCCGCCGGGAGGTTCCGGGTTGGGACCGGCCCGGATTCGACGATAGCGCCTGGGCCGCCGCACCGGGAGCGCCGGCCCCGGGCGGTGTCCTGCAAACCGAACCCCTGCCGCCGATCCAGGTGACAAGGCGTCTCAAACCGGTACGCATTACCGAACCCACCCCGGGAGTGTACATCGTAGATATGGGACGGAACTTTGGTGGCTGGGCGCGGTTCACATTCGATGTGCCCCGGGGAACCCGAATCGCCCTACGCTATGGAGAGTTGCTTTACCCCAATGGCGCCCTCAATCCCATGACCAGCGTGTGCGGTCAGATCAAAGGCAAACCCACCCCTTCGGACCAGCCGGGTCCGCCCGGCGTTGCCTGGCAGGCCGATACCTACATCGCCAAAGGGGGAGGGCCGGAAACGTATACGCCGCGTTTTACTTTCCACGCCTTCCGGTACATTGAGATCACGGGGTTGCCAAATCGTCCAGCTCCGGACAGCATCGAAGGGTTGCGCTTGAATTGTGCCGTGGAGCCCATCGGCTCGTTCGACTGCTCCAACGACCTGTTCAACCGCATCCAGAAGATGTGTGACTGGACGTTTCTCAGCAATGTATTTGGCGTACAATCCGATTGTCCACACCGGGAGCGCTTCGGGTACGGCGGCGATCTCGTCACCACCAGCGACGCTTTCCTGCTCAACTATGACATGGCGGGTTTCTATGCCAAGACTGCACGTGATTGGCATGACAGTGCTCTGGATGACGGGATGCTCACGGACACCGCCCCCTATGTGGGGATCCAATACTGCGGGGTGGGTTGGGCCATGGTGCATCCGCTCCTGCAACTGCAGTTGTACCGTTACTACGGGGACCGACGGATAGTCAAAGAAGAGTATGCCACCAGCAAACGGTGGCTCGACCTGGTTCGGTCCCGGACGCCGGAACTCATCCTGGACAAGGGTCTGCACGACCACGAATGCATAGAAGGGGAGAAGACTGCGCCGATGGTCACCCCGCTATACTGCGAATCCGCGCGCCTGCTCGCGCGGCTGGCGCGCATTCTGGGGAAGAGGGAAGAAGCAGAGAACTACGCGCGCCTGGCGGAACAGATCAAAACAGCCTACCAGGATCGTTTCTTGACCCGGGGAACCGGGGTGGTCGCCTCGGGAATTCAGAGTGTTCAAGCCTTTGCCCTGGCCCTGGACATGCTGCCTGAGACGGAACGCGCGGCGGCCCTGAAACAGTTGGTGCGTGATATCGACGAGAAGCGTGAGGGGCACCTGAGCACGGGGATCTTTGGCACCAGGTACCTGCTGGAGGTCCTGGGCCGCGAGGGGCGTGTCGAGACGGCCTATCGCATGGTCAACCAGCGGGACTTTCCTGGCTGGGGGTACATGTTGGAACAAGGCGCCACCACGTTGTGGGAACACTGGAAATTCAGCGACAACACGTTCAGCCACAATCACCCCATGTTCGGCTCGGTCAGCCAATGGTTCTACAATTGGCTGGGAGGCATCGAGCCGGCCCCCGATGCGGTGGGCTTCGATCGCATTCTGTTGCACCCCCGCTTCGTCGAGGGGCTGGAGTGGGTAGACTGCCGCATCGATACCATCCGAGGGCCCGTAACGTGCAATTGGAAACGGATCGGGAACCGAATTGCTCTGGCCCTTGAGGTGCCGGTCAGCGCGACCGCCGAGCTCAGCCTGCTCGTGGCATCGGCGGAGGCTGTGACCGAGGACGGCCATCCGGCGGCGGCCTCGGAAAGCGTGACGCAGGTCTCTGCGCAAAGGAATATAGCAACATTTCACTTGGCTTCGGGGGCTTACCAATTCGAGGTCCGTCCGTGAGAGTCCGTTGGGGGCACAGGATTGCGAGGGCCTCTCCGAGTTCCGGCCGCCTTCTTTCTCAGGATCCTGGGGGACTCGCTGGTCGGCACGTGGCGGGCCCGGCTGGGCTTGGCCCCGGAGGCAGGTTCTCGATCAAATACCGGGTCAGCAGTTCGTAGAGATGCCGGCGCGTGTTTTCCCCTTCTTTGAGGGAATGCGATCGATTCGGGTAGGCGATCATCGAAAACTGCTTATTGTGCCGGACCAGCTCATCAACCAGAGCGGCACAGTTCTGGTAATGGCAGTTGTCATCGCCGGTGCCGTAGACGAGGAGAAGATGGCCCTGGAGCTGATGGGCGAAGGTGATGGGCGAGCCGTTCTTGTAGCCCTCCTCGTTGTCCTGGGGCAGTCCCATGTACCGCTCTTGGTAGATCGTGTCGTAGAAGCGCTGATTACTGACGAACGCGATGGCCATGGCTGTGTGATACAAGTCGGGATAGCGGAAGATCGCGTTGAGGCTCATCGAGCCGCCGCCGCTCCAGCCCCAGATGCCGATTCGATTCGGGTCCACATACGGCCACTTCTTGACAAGGGCGCGCGTGGCGGCCGCCTGGTCGGCCGAGGCGAGAATACCGACCTGGCGATAGATGCATTTGCGCCACGCGCGGCCACGCGGCGCCGCCGTGCCACGGTTATCCACGCTGGCGACGAGGTATCCCCGCTGAGCCAGCAGGGTGTGCCACAGATAGTTGTCTCCTGCCCACTTGTCGCGGACGGTGCTCCCGGCGGGCTCCCCATAGACGTGGAAAAGCAAGGGATACTGCCGTTGCGGATCAAAATCGGGAGGCTTCATGCACCAGCCATCGAGCAGAATGCCATCCCCGATGTCGATGCGGAAGAACTCGGTGGGGCGCTTCCAGAGGGCCGTCAGCTTCGCGCGGAGCTGGGCATTGTCCTCCAGCACCCGCACCGTCCCGTGGTCAGGCAAGCGCACCAGGTCGATCACCGGGGGCTTGTCCATCGCAGAGTACGTGTGGATGGCCCATTTCGAATCAGGGGAAAGGTCGTATTCATGCATGCCGCTTTGGTCTGCCGGCGTGACTCTCTCCTGTTTGCCGGTGCCGTCGAGGGGGGCTCTATAGAGATAGCGTTGGGTGGGATTCTCCGGCGCGGCGAGGTAGTAGACCCAGCCCTTTTCCTGATCGAGGCCTGCGATCTCCATCACGTCGAATTCGCCCGGTGTCAGAAGGGTGATCTTTCTACCAGAGCGCGAAACCAGGTAAAGATGACGCCAGCCGTCCCGCTCGCTCAGCCAGACGAACGCTTTGCCGTTCTCCAGCCATTTCGGATCGTCCCCAACATCGACCCACGCCTCGTCCTGTTCCGTCAGGACCGTGCGCAGTCGGCCTTTGCGGGCTCGGCCCAGCATGATACGATTGCGGTTCTGCAAGCGGTTGAGACGCTGGAGCAGGACCATCTGGGAGTTCGGGGCCCATTCCATACGGGGGATGTAATTGTCACGCGGATCGTCACCAGGGTCGAGCCATCGTGTGCTGCCGCCGTCCGCCGGGACCACGCCGATCCGGCACGCCGAGTTGGTCTGGCCGACCTTGGGGTACTTGAACGTGGTGATCTCGGGATAGAGAGACTTCGTGTCATTGATGAGCAGGAAGTCCGGCACGCCGCTCGTATCGAATTGCCAGTAGGCGATGAATCTGCCGTTCGGGCTCCAGCGAAAACCATCGCGCACGCCGAACTCCTCTTCGTAGACCCAATCCGAGGTGCCGTTGATGACGGTGTCCGAGCCGTCTTGTGTCAGGGGTGTGATCCGGAGACTCTCGAGGTCCTGAACGTAGAGGTTCTTCTGGCGGACATAGGCGACCCGGCGGCCATCCGGCGCGAACTTGGCGAACATCAGGGTCGCCGGCGCTGCGTCGCCGCCCAGCTTGCGCAGGTCGCCGCTCGTCAGGTCGAGCACCCAGTAGTCGCCGCGCGTATTCTGCCGCCAGACCCGCTGGGCATTGGTGAAGATTAGCAGCTTCCCGGCATCTTCCGACCACCAATAGCCGTCGATCTTCAGGGGATGCGCTTCACCCGGGGGGATCAATCGGGAGGAGGCGACGAGCACTTCCCGCACGCCGGTCGGACACCGATACTGGACGATGTCCTGACTTTTCTCTTCGTCCGGCTCGTCACCGGGTGGAGAGGAATGCTCTCCCGCCGGGGCCTCGGCGTCCTCCAAGACCGTGAAGCCGGACCCGTCCGGCAACCAGCGAACGGCGCGGACTGTTCTGGCCGCAAACTCCTTGGACGTGAAGATTTTCTCCAGAGTCAGATCGGCAGAGGCGTCCGGCGGCGGCCCGGGCAACGTGCCGTTGGGATCTCCGGCGGCCCAGGCGTCGGCGACCACAAAGCTAAGGACAGCGATGAAGGTCGCCTTCCGCAAAGTACTTACGGAGGTTCTGGTGTGGGATTTCTTGAGTGCGAGGCGTTCTTTCATACGGTCAGCTCCTTGTCATGAGTATAGACCGCGACCCATGGTGGTGTCAATCGCGGCGCTGACGATGACGAAGCCGGCGAGAAGAAGGCCCGCCAAGGTCTTGGGTAAAGATGCGCCCAGCAACAAGCTGAATTTCGCGATTATCGGTGCCGGCGGGCAAGGCGGGTACAGCCTCAAGAACACGAAAAGCGAGAACCTCGTGGCGATAGCCGATGTTAACAAGGCGCGTGCCGGCAATGTGATCAGGAATCACCCCAGTGCCAAGGCATATACTGATTTTCGCGTGATGTTCGATAAGCAGGAAAAGGATATCGACCCGGTCATGGTTTGTACGCCCGACCATAATCACCATATCGCTGCCATGGCGGCGATGGAACGCGGCAAGCATGTATATTGCGAAAAGCCGTTGGCCCATTCGGTCTATGAGGCCCGCAGAATGAGCGAAGCCGCACGCAAGTACAAGGTCCAGACGCAAATGGGCAACCAGGGACATTCGAGTGAACATATTCGGCTCGTATGCGAGTGGATCACCGATGGCGCCATCGGTGATGTTCGCGAAGTACACGCATGGAGCAATCGTCCTCAGGACGGATATGCTTTCCCATCGAGCCTGCCGCGGCCGACGGATACCCCCCGGTGCCTGATACGCTGGACTGGAATCTGTGGCTCGGACCTGTGCTGCACCGGCCGTTGGGATAGGTCTTGTTGTTGTAACCATCAAGCACCCGGATTTCGTCGCGGCCCATGAGATAGACGCCGCTGTTGCCGCGGCCTGGCCCTCGGGTGTCATTAGCGGACCACATGGCTGGTCCCGTTGAGTTCGTTCAGGGCGCGGTTGGCGACGCGCGTGATGTACTTGTTCGGTTGATCGGAAAGGGCATTCTTCAGAGCTTCTTCAGCCGGTCGAGCCATTTCGCCGATCTCGTCCAGGACGATGGCGGCATGGAGTCGACCCCACTGAAACTCGCCGGCCAGTTCGGTTTTCAGCACGGGCAGTGCCCGCTTCGGCTTGCCCATTCGACAGAGGGCCCGCGCCGCGGCCACGCGAACGCTCACCGAATCGTCGTCCAGGGCAGCGGTCATCGGGTCCTCGGCCGAGAGCGCCGGTTTGCCGATATTCCCGATGCCCGTGGCGCCCCAGTAGCGCACCGCGGCATCGGCATGCTTCATCGCTTCGAGCAGCTCGGGCAAGACCTGCTTACCCTCCGAGGCCGCGGTGGCGACCTCGATCAGTCGCTTCATGAGCACATCGGCCCCGTCCTGGCGCAGGATCACATAGCGGCTACCCAGCTCCTTCTCGCGGGCCACGATCTCAGGTTCCGGCAGCAGCCCAAGGTCCCGGGTCTCGAACAGCCACTGCTGATGGACGCGGCGCATCCGTGCCAGGCGAGAGGCATACTTGGGGTCCTTGGCCAGATTGTTGATTTCGTGCGGGTCCTTCTGCAGGTCGTACAGCTCTTCGACGGGTTTACGCTCGGCCATGAACAGCTTGGCCGTGGGCGGAAGCTTGCCTTCGGCGTGGACCCGGCGGAGCTCTTTCATGGTCGCGCCCTTTTCCGGCGTGTTCATGTACTGGTAATAGGTTTTGAGCGGCTCGTAGTTTCGAATGTAGCGGTATCGCTTGTCGCGTACGCTTCGGATGATGTCGTACCGCTCGTCCATCCGGTCGCGGGCGCCGAAGACATACTGACGGGGCTCGGGCAGGTCCTCACCCAGGAAAGGCCGGCCCTGCATGTGGTTCGGTATGGGCAAGCCGGCCAGGTTCATCACGGTCGGGCCAAAATCGATAGAATTGATCAGCCGATCGTCCGCGGCGTTCGGCGTCCCCTGTCGGCCGACGCGAAAGCGCTCGGGGATCCGGACGATGAACGGCACGCGCGTGCCCGAATCGTAGAGCCAGCGCTTGGCGCGAGGCAGCCCCACGCCATGGTCGGACCAGAAGAAGACGATCGTGTCCTCGTAGAGCCCGGTGTCCTTGAGCTGTCGGATGTGGTCGCCGGCCCAGGCGTCCATCGCGGTGATCAGCTCGTAGTTTCGCTTCCAGTCCTCGCGCACGATCGGCGTATCGGGGTAGTATGGCGGCAAGCCGAGCTTGTTTGGGTCCTGGCGCTGCTCCGGTTTGAGGTCCTTCGTCACGCTCGTGTACTTCGATTCACTGGCGATGCCGCTTTCGTGGCAGCCCGTGAAGTTGAAGACGGCAAAGAACGGCTTCCCCTCGGGCCGGCCGCGCCAATGCGCCTTGCCGCTCGATTCGTCCCATGCATCGCGCAGGTCGCGCGTTTGATAATCGGTCTTGGAGTTGTTCGTACAGTGGTAGCCGGCCTGGCGCAGATAGGTGCTGAAGGCCTTGATGTGACTTGGCAATCGGGCGCCGCATCGCATGTGATGGGTGCCCAGCGTGGTCTGAAACACCCCGGTGATAATCCCCGACCGGCATGGCGCACAGACCCCGGCCGTGGTGAACGTATTGGGGAAGCGCACGCCTTCGGTCGCCAGTTGGTCGAGGTTCGGCGTGATGGCGTGCGGGTCGCCGAAACAACCCAGATGGGGACTTATGTCCTCGCACGACAGCCAGAGGATATTGGGTCGATCCCGCCCGGCGCCTTTGGCGATTCGGCCCAGACACGGCAGGGCCGCCCACGCACCGGTCGTTTTCAAGAAACTTCTACGTGTTGTCTTTGCTTGCGTCATTGAAATCGTCCTCTCAATCGTCTGAGATCACATGCGCATCGGCCCACTGGCCCAGCGCCTCTTTCCCCTCGAAAACGAGCATCAGGCAGTCGACGTCTCTCAGTTCGATGTCGATGGCCTTCGGGACGGAGTCTTTCGTCATCTGGCCGCTATCCCACAGGACCTTGTTGGCGAAGAAGTCCTCGTTGTAGACACGGAACCGACCCTTGGCCTCTTGCGGACTCGATTCGTCCATGGCCACAATCGCGCTGAAGCGGTCGGCACGATCGCCCACCTTGAACATCACGGCACACTTGCCTTTGACGCCAAGTCCCTTGTCGAAGTTATGTTCCCTGATCTGGATCGGCTCACCGCCGAACGAAACATCGTAAGCCGTTGCGTTGCCCGCTTTCCAGATGTAGTAAAGATCACTCAGATAGGTCCGGCCGCTGCGGGTTACGGTGTACTTCTCCAGCGGCATCGGCTCCGGCGCTGGCATCGGCGGCCCGGGCCTGCCCACCTTGATCATCTTGTGTTCATGCTGACCGAGATCCCCGGCCGTGAAGGAGTCCTGGAACTCACCGAGGTCCTCGCGAGCCCAAAGGTCGCGTACGGGTTGGCTGCCCGAAAGGCCGATCTGGTCCCAGCGCACGGTGATGTTGGCCTGTGTGCGTCTCTTGTTCAGGAGCAGCAGGGCCGTCGTTCCGTCGGCCAGCGGTTTGTTGTAGACCTCCCGCCCATCCTCAGCGAACACCTTGTATCCCTGTATCCCACGCGAATCCTGATTCACGGCGATCAACTCGGGGGCCGTCAGGACATGACGCACGTTCTCGCTCATTGAGCGTAGATCGTTACCGGCCATCAGAGGGGCGGCCAGAATACACCACAAGCTAAAGTGCGCCCGATCCGCGATGTCACGGTAGTCATCTTCGATGTGTTTGAGATTGCCCACGTGCAGCATGTCCGGGTCGTTCCAATGGCCGGGCCCGGCGAATTGCCAAAGACCGTTGAAGGCCGGATGGATGGCCCGGTCGCCGGCCGAGGTTTCCGCGCACGCATAGACCGAGTCCATCCAGGGGTAGATGTCATTTGACGTGCGCCACAGTTGAGCCGATTCCTTCCCGCCCCATGCCCAGGCGGCGTTGCCGAAATCCGAAATACTCAGAACGATCGGGCGGCCTGTGGCCTCGATGCACTGGCGATAAAGGGCGTAGTCCTCCGAACTCATTCGCCCGTTGCTCTCGGCAAAGCAACTGTCCAGCTTGATGTAGTCGACGCCCCATTGAGCGAAGGTCTCCATGTCGATCCGCTCATGCTCGAAGCTGCCGGGCAGCTGCTGGCACGTCATCCGCCCGCGATCCTGGTAGAGACCGTACTTCAATCCCTTGCTGTGAATGTAATCCCCGAGCGCCTTCATGCCGCTGGGGAACTTCTCGGGATCGGCCACCAGACGGCCCTCCTGGTTCCGCTCGCTCGCCATCCATGCGTCATCGATCACCAGATAGGTATAGCCCGCGTCGCGCATGCCCGAACTGACCATGGCGTCGGCAACGGCCTTGATCTTCTCTTCGTCGATCTCTTTTTCGAACGCATTCCAACTGTTCCAACCCATCGGCGGGGTTTGGGCCAGGCCGCTGCCGGCGTTCAAAGCCTGGGCGAGGGCGTAGCCGACCAGAGAGTAATTGGCGGCCGAGCCGTTGTAATGGCAGTACCAGTGACCGCCCAGGCGCCAGTATTCATCGTTCAACGCCTTGGTCGGCAGCACGTTGTCATGCGAGTGCTGGATCTTCTTCTCTCGCTTGACGTTCCAGTACTTATCAGCCATAACGCGCAGTTCCTGCAGTCGTGTGTCCCAGAAGTCCAGCGTTGGTACGAACCGAACGTTCCCGAGTGAAGGATCGTCGGCCACTGCTTTCTGAGCCTGGCGGAACTTGACCATGGCCACCGCTTCGCGATCGTTGGCGTTCTGGCCCCTGGTTGTCATTTCGTGACCACCGACGCCGAGCTCGCCGATCACAATCGGCATCTCGGGGGCATTGAGGTCCTTCCGGAGGTCACGAAACATGGCCGCGAGATTGTGCGGATATCGCTCGATCAGGCCCATGCCGACGCGCTTGCCGTCCAACTCCAGGTGCCACTCACAGAAGTCGTTCCAGCCCTGGAACCAGGCCATGCCGGCGATCTCATAACCCTGACCAGCATACCCCGGGACCACATCTTCGATGTTGGCCAGGCACTCTTGTATTTCAGCCACCATCTGGCGGTAGAAGTGGCCGGGCTTGAGGCGGTCGTCTCGTTTGAGGATTCGCTTCTCGTTCCAGGTCATGTCACCGGCGCTCGGCGAGCGGAAGTCACACCAAACGCTCTTGCCGCCCCACGCGGTCTTGATCAGCAGGACATGCTCGGTGTAACGTTCGCCCAGGATCGTGCCGAACATCAGTTCGGGACCGATCTCATCGTCCCGATATCCCCAGCCGACGGTCAGGGGGCCAGTCTTCCTGTCTTTGGCCCGCCAGGCGATCGTCACGTCGTCACGAATCGCCCAGGATCCCTCGGCGTTCTTGAGCTTCCTCAGCAGATGGCCGTATGTCGGGTGCGCGCCGAGGTGGTCGAGACTGGCGAGCTGGCCGTGACCTTCCATGTTCGATTGTCCGGCCAGGATAATGACCTTCACCTTCTTTTCGGTCGCTTGAGTTTGGGACCCCAGGGGCCAGAGCATGGTAGCGCATGTCACCGCGCAAATGACACAACTCAGTTTTCTCATACTTGCGCTTTCCGTTCGTGATTGGTTCAGATGGTCCCTTTGGCCGGAACGCCGTTGGATTCATCGCTCGGTCTTACCAGGGATTCGTCGGGGCCATCTCCCAGGCCTGAAGCGACTCGATTTCAATGGATCCTCCTTGGCTGAAGAGCCTGATCCCCAGGCTGTCCTCTCGGCTCGGATAGATACGCTGGGTGATGCACTGCCTGTCGTTGGCAAATACCTCCAGAATGGATCGATCCAAGAAAACGCGAAGTCGTAATTTCTCGGTGGGCCCCAGCTTGAGCGGAGCCTCCTGCGCCGTGACTTGTGGGTTGGCGCCGCCCTTCATGCAAAACGTGTAATGCTTGATGTCGTCCAAGCTTGACTGGCTCACGTCAATTTTGAGGCGATCGGTGGATCGGTCACACTCGATGACTGTCTGCTCGCGGCCGTCCGGGGAGCAGCGCACTTTGAGTCCAAATTGCTTCGCATTGCCCGGGGCGACTGTCAGGGCCAATTCCAGGCCATCGCCGCGCACGTCTTCCAGCACGATCTCGGCGCCATCAGCTACCGGAAGCCCCTCGCGTTTGACGGCGTGCATCCGAAGCTGCTCGAGTTCGGCAGGCGGCCGGATTTGCAGGGTCCCATCGGCGCCCAGAGAGAAGACACGCGGCAAGCTCATCGTCCCACTCCACCCATAGTCGCTATTGGGGCGTCGATCCAGGACCCAGGCCCACATGATTCGCCGTCCTTCGTTGTCGACCAGGCTTTCGGGGGCGAAGCATGTGCCGCCGGGCCAGTTCATTCGCCTGTGAATCTCAGGATGGAACCGTTCATCTTTCCAGGTTCCCAGGTAATAGCGACAGCCGCGGGCGTGGCTGATGCAAAGGAGCATGTGCTTGTCGCCGAGCTTGAAGAAGTCGGGGCAGGAAACGTCCTCGAAGTCGTCGACATCGGGCATGTCTCGGGTCATGAACGGGCCCACGTATTGCCATTGGGCCAATGTGTCCGCCTTGAAGACGGTGGGGTTTGAGCCGCCGAAAATGGCATAGTACGTGTCCCCCTCCAGCCATCCGTGTGGGTCCCACGAGCTGTAGAGTTTCTCTTCGCGGCTGCCCTTGGGAGGAATAGGAATGATCGGGTTTGAAGCGAGCTTCGTCCAGTGCTCCAATTCCGGCTCGGCGCTCGTCGCGATGCAATTGCCCGCTCCGACCCCGTGGTAGAGCATGGTGGCCTGACCCTGCTTGTTCACAAAGCAGTTGCCGCTGAAGATCCCGCGGTCGACGTCTCCCGGTTCCGGAGCCAGGGCCGGGCTGTGCCAGCGCCAATGGAGAAGATCCTTGCTGGAAACGTGGCCCCAGCAGTGGCCCCGATGGTCTTGGAAGATGTAGCAGAGGTGATATTTGCCCTGCCAGAAGATCGCCCCATTGGAGTCAAACGGCATGCAGCGTCCCTCCGGGCTGATAAAGTGGTAGCGGGGACGATGCGGGTCGCTCAGGAGCTTCTCGCGAAACCACCTCTGGCCCGAAATGCGTGCGTCCTTGTCGCCAGCTGAGGAGCTTGTCGCCAGGATACCGGCAAGAAATCCCTTGGGGGCCGCGATCATCGTCGGCTGCGTTCCTTCGAGCACCAAACAGCCGTCCGAGATTCTCGCACCCCCGGTTAGGTATATCTCCGGAAAGTTGCCTCTTGGGTCTGCACGGCCCTGTTCCTCGAAGGTCCACCATGCGAAAGGAGGGGGATCGGAACGCTCGTTGGGTTTGAGGGCGGAAATCTGCCTGACGTTCAGCGGTTTGTCATAGATGCGGGCGTCGTCGATCTTGCCCCGAAAGCATGATGTATCCGTCGTGTCGACGTGGCGCTTCCCGAGCACAACGATGCTGCCCGGCCCAAAGCTCTGCTGAGCATCGATCGCATAGGCCGCGTATTCCTTACCGCCGCGATAAATGGTGATCGTCTTGCCCTCGTAGACGATGGCCACCTGCACGAATGTGTCGGGGCCGATGGTTTCCGTCGCGTATGACGCCTGGTCCCTTTGGCTTCTCCGGTGAAAGTCACTGCCGGCCATCCATTTCCCTTGGGCCAGTTCGCCGAAGATGATCCCGTCAAAATGGCTCTCCATGTCATCGATGGTCAGAGCACTTCCACGTCGCTGGGCCAGATCGGCGGGCGCGGCCCACACAACCAGCGTTTTGTCTGTGATGTTCGTCTGCCGTGCCGCGCGCGAGACGCCATTGCCTGAAGCCGTGAGCATCATCAGAAGTGCGGCCAATACTCTCATGGTTGTCTCCCATCTTTTTCGCTCTCAAGCCTGTAGTGCCTTGTACATCGACAAATAGGCCTTCCTTGCATGCAACAGTATGGTCTGCCTCTTCCATGCCAAGCCGCCGGGATAGGCCTTTCGGCCACCCCTCTTCGTCGGTACATTGAAATCGCCGTGGCGGAGGATAGGACTCTGCTGGGAAGCAACCTGAGCACCGCCGCGGCCCAGGGGCAGGGGCGACGTTGTGACTCTCCCACGTCGCCTTACCCTTTATCCTGTCTCTGGCACAAAGCGAAAATCCCAGGGGTCTGGGGGCAGTGTCCCCAGTCTCCCGAATCGTACAGTGCTATCAAATGCCTCGTGACCATCACGAACCGCCCTGTTGGCCAAGTATCTTCTGGAGCGAGTGACTCCTCGATGATCAGCAGGCACTGCGCTGAATGGGCCTACACCTTTCTGGGATCAGGCACCTGGAATCCAGGTCGATTGGCATCCTTCAACAACTCGTTGGCTTCCGCGGCGAAATCTCCCGTGTGCCGTTCGGTTTGAGGGTCGAAGGTCAGCCATGGTCCTACCGTGTAGTGAGTTCCGTCTTCCGGAAGGCCGACCCCGTTGCTCATGACGTCGTGGAGCTTCATAAAATGCTCGAAAGCATCTCGGTTGTCACCGAAACGACCCGCCTTGGCATTAAAAGGCACGCTCTTGCCCAGACGATACGAGTTGTTCATGAGATGACCCAGAACGCATCCACGGTGCGCATCCAGGACATTGCCGTTGGCCATCTTGGGATCGCCGGCCCGACAGGCAGCGATGAAACTGCCCCAGTTCCCTCCGGGGGTGACGTGACCACGCGGAATGTCAAATTTCTCACCCTCGTCACTTCCCTTGGGGTAGTACAGTTTCCTGATGATCTTGCCGCCATCCTCGAAATAATACTCGTTTTCGACCTGGCGTTGATAGCCCTCATAGTTGACGTTGCGAACGTTGAAGAACACGGATTGTCCATTGGGGTATTCCGCGATGCCGAACATGGTGTTCGGTGTCTCGCCCTGGTCGTTCCAAAGAAAGCGCCCACCGATCGCCATGGCGCGGATGGGATGTGTTAACTTCTGATCGAGTGCCCAGTAGGCCATATCGAGCTGGTGGGTGCCCTGATTGTTCATGTCGCCGTTGCCGGTTTCCCAGAACCAGTGCCAGTCGTAATGGACGTAATTGGCGTGGAATTGATCGATAATCGCGGGGCCGCGCCAAAGATTCCAATCCAGATTGGGTGGGGGAGCCGAAGGACTCTCGAAACCGATGCCACCCCGCGGCTTGCAGCAGTACCCATACGAGATCTTCATCTTGCCAAACTTGCCGGACCGGATGAGATCGTGCAGGCCGGCATTGCCGGCATCGCTGCGTCTTTGCGTTCCATGCTGAATGACCACACCGTATTTCTTTTGAGCCTCCACAGCGACGCGCCCCTCCTGGACATCATGGCTCAGGGGCTTTTCCACGTAGACATGTTTACCGGCCTGGGCCGCCCAGATGGTCATGAGCGAATGCCAGTGATTCGGTGTGGCAATGGAAATGGCATCCAGATTCTTATCGTCCAGTGCTTCCCGGACGTCCGCCACGCCCTTGCAGGCAGATTTGCCTTCGGTCTTTCCGTCAAGATACTTTAGCTTCTGTGCCAGCACCTGTTCATCGGGGTCAATAAGGTAGGCGATTTCTACATTGTCCTGCCCCAGCCAGCCATTGATGTGACTGCCGCCTCGACCGTTCACGCCTGCTACCGCAATACGCAGACGGTTATTGGCGCCCGATGCTCGGGCAGTGGATTTGGCACCGCATACGGCAAATACAGTTCCGGCGGCCAACGAGCTCCTCAGAAATTCGCGTCTGGTAGTTTCTGACATTTCAGCAGCTCCTTTGAACTAACAACTGAATCGTTGGATCAATGTGCAAAACGCGTACAAAGCACCTTGAACTGGAGTATCTCATATACCTGTATAAGCGATGCGCCAGCACGCTGTCACAGACCAGCTTACCGCGTGTCCGGCTCCATGTCAATGTCCTCATTGATCAAAATAGCAGTTGCCCAACACACCTTGTTTGGCGTTATCCAGGCTGCGTCACGCCATTGTATCGAGAGCCAAGCAGACACTTCCGCGTGTCAAGCCGAGATCATTCACCTTCTGCAGAGCGATGACATGGGGTAGGCGGCGAGACGCGGCCATTTCACTCGCGTGGGGTCTGTCACCGGCGCGCCGGGCGCGTGCGGTGCCGTTTCAGTGGGCGTCAGCCACCGTCCGGAGCACAACGATTCACGGGAAGGATCAACAACAGCTCAGCAAGGTCGCTTTAGCGGAGTTCCATCTATCGAGCGCAGATGCGCAGCCATCTCCTCTTGTCAATCCACTTTGGGCACCGACCAGATGGTCGCTGCAATGTAGCGCTCGGCGCGAAGTTCGTCCAGCCAGTAATAGATGGTAACAAGTTTGCCGTCCGGCCGCTGCGCAGTCCGTGTATACCCAATGTCAGGTTCGCCCGCGCCCCGGCGCAGAATGTACTCCGATCCCCAGGTCATACCTTCATCGGTGCTGAAGACGGCACGAAGGGTGTGTGGTTTGTTGCGATTGGCATATGCAATGCACAGGCATCCATCTGTGAGGCGGACCATGGAGGGGGGATTGCCGCTGTGCTCGCCGTTCTCTTCAACGGGATTAGCCAGCCATTGCCAGCTTATAAGCCGCCGTCCCGTGAGCGATATAGCTCGATGAAATTGTGCTGTAAAGGGTCATTGTTGCGGCGGCGCAAAGCAACCAGGAAATCACCATTGGGCAGGTGAATCGAAGACGGCATGATCGAGTAGCCGC
>CBFDDG010000027.1:0-18758 GCA_965603505.1 uncultured Phycisphaerae bacterium
GCCTCATTTGGCTTTCCAAAGACGTGAGCGAGGAAGCGGTCATCACCGGGCTTTTGCTTGAATCACCAACTGCCAACGAAATCGGCGAAGTGCTCATGATGCTGTCCCTTCTTCCGTATCAATCGGTTGGAGCAGGTTCGTCCGAGAGAAACGACATGCCGCCCTGCTCCCACCGGCGATCTGCCGTGGACGGTTTCCCAACAGATCGACCGGGGTGGAATTCATACTCGAACGTCTCTACGAATGGTTCCTTGCCCCAACGATATCCTCTCAGGTAACCAGCAGCAAGCTTTTGCGGCGTTTTCAACGTCCTTCATCGTAGCCGCCTTCTTGCTAAGGCCCAGGCCCTGCACGGGGGCATCCGCAGTGCGTCCTGTTCTCCATCGGCGGATGCTGCGATTGGCCCATGTAAAAGACCCCTCGACCTACCTTGCCGTCTCGGAGAACCTCGTCCTCGGCTCCGGCGGTGCCAAGGCCTCCCGCTTCACAGCATTACCTCGACGTCTGCTCGCTTTTGGGAAAGGCCGGAGGCAAAATGCCGAAAGCTCCAGCGGCTGGAAGGGACTGCCGCATCTACCAATACACCATGAACCGCCTTGGGACGGCACCTACCCGACCGCGCTTTGGCGGGCCGTCCAAGGGTCCCCGCGGGACTGCCCCGCAGGGAAGCTCTCCGTGATTTGCCAAGCAGGCTATCCTGGATGCGTGAGGATGTCAACCAAGTAAGACTTGGCTTTTAGCCGAAAAGGGTACCGTGTGCCAGCTCATTCGCAAGTCATTATCCGGATGGCGCTTATGGAAGGCGGGCGGCACACAGAACCTCCTCATCGGCTCTGGAGCTGCCAGGGGTGCTCACTCCGGACCGGCCCCTGACGTGAACCCGGTTTCCGGTGGGACCGACGCCGAGGTGACGGAGCTCCAGGGGCTTGAAGGGACTGTGGCATTTGGCGACCCGACCCGACTACCGCGGGAATGTGGACAAGCGTCCGGCCTGCGGCAATCCGTCGCAGGCGCCCGGCGTGCTTTTCGGAAAAGAGCCGACCAGGCATTTGCAAAAGACCATGCTGTGTGTTATGAAGGCAGCGGGAATCGCGGTCAGCGGTCCTTCTGGGCCGTCAGGTGCTGTGGTACAAGGACTTCGGGGATTAATGGCAACTTGGTGGGCGCGAGCCAGGTTGGTCCAGAATCCGCTAACCTGCCCGGGCATGCGTTTTTCTCCGGCTCTCGCCGGGCGAGGCAGGAAGTACTCCGAAGCCTTGGACAAGCTGTATCCGAGATCGTGAAGGATGACCCTGGTCAGTTTGCACAGGACTTGGCAGTGCCTGCGGTGTTCTCGACCTCGTAGATAACGACACTCGCGTTATCCAGCAAATCGAGGTCATTGATGAGCAAATTGAGGAGGCCATGTGATGCCAAGAAGCTCGCAACCAACGAGAGGTGTGAAGCAAAAACAGAAGCCGAGCGCGAAGAAGAGAAGGGTCAGCGAGCCCCCTTCGGAGCCGGCCGCAGAGGTGAGGTCGCCCAGGGAGGCCGCGGCAGAGAGCACCGCCGTCACAATGGGGGACTACGCGGACGTTTCCAAGAACAGGGCCACGATCGTCTCCGTCATCAAGGGTCTCGAGGGACAGGTCGACACGGCATTCAGGGTGAAAGGGGTCCTGGAAGCCGATCTTGATGCGGCCCAGAAGAAGCTGTCCGAAGAGCTGGCTGCCCGTGCGGAGCTGGAGGCGCGCGTCGAGTCGCTGGAAGCACAGGCTGGTCTGGTGGACCGGTTGCGCGAGGACATCTCCTTTACCGAGGAGGAGCGGAACAGGTTTGCCAACTCGCTCGCGGAGGCCCAGCGACAGCTCGAGGCAATGACTCAGGAGCGTGACTCGCTCGTCGAGGAGGCGGCCTCTGCCAAGGCGCGCGCCGAGGAACTTGAGGACGAGAAAACGGTCCTTGAGGCCCAGGTGATGAACCTCACGGACAACGTCGCGGATATGCAGGCTCTGCGCGGGGAACTCGCCGCGGTCACGGAGGCTCGCGGGAGCCTGGCCGAGCAGGTGCGGGATCTCTCGAGTCGTCTGGAAACCTCCGATAGGTCGAAGACCTCGCTGGAAACGGATCTGGCTGGGGCCCATGAAGCCGTGCGCGGCCTGCGCGAGGAAGCGGAGCACCTCCGAGAGAGGCTTGCTGACGCCGATGGCGAGGTGGCCGAATTGCGCGTTCAGCTCGAGGGGCAGCAGGCCGCGAACAGGGACCTCATGGAGACCAGGACGCGCCTCGAGAGCGAGATGAAGACGTCGAACGTCAACCATGTGGCCACCAAGAAAGAGCTCGAGGCGGTCAAGGACGAACTCGAGGCGGCCAGGCAAGCCCTACGCGAGGTGTACGGCGAGGTGACCGGCGCGAGCAGGCGTGTCCGCGAGCGGTACCTGAAGGAGAAGCAGAATGAACCCGAGGCGCTCAAACGGGCATTGCACGACGTGGCTACCGACCTGACCTGCACGACCGCGCGCGTCCGCCGGCAGCAGCTCGAGGGGAAGGATGAGGAATAGCTCCGCATGGTTGAGCATTCGCGCGTCAGTCCCGAGATGCAACAGACTCTCGCTGGCGCCCTGCCGGGGGTTTCAAGCTGCCGCCGACGGAACCCGGGTTAGACAGCGATAGCGCGTGAGCGGACGTAAGGACGGGCGCCCCGATACGACGCGGCGATCGAGACAACCCGGAGATCACCGCTCTCGTCAAGTTCACGCGTGTGAACGTGCATGTCGGAGAGAGGCACAATGACCGAAGAAGACGGATCGCAGAGGGACGGTTCCAGCGCTTCCCGCCCGGTCAAGAAAATCGCCATCATCGGGCTGCCGAACACCGGCAAGAGCCAGGTATTCAACAATCTCACCGGCAAGTACACGCTGGTCGCCAACTATCCATTCACCACTGTGAAGATGAACAGGACCAGATGTGAGATTGACGGCCATCCCTACGAGGTCATTGACACGCCCGGGCTCCATTGCCTTTACATTCACTCGGAAGAGGAGCTTATAGTCCGGGATCTGATCTTCTCGGAAAAGCCGGATATCATCATCCAGTGCATCGATGCCAACCAGTTGAAGCAATCGCTGACCCTTACTGGCGATCTCCTGGAACTCGGCATACCCATGGTCATATCCCTGAACGCGATCGACGAGACCGCAAGACGCGGGGTATGGATTGACTCGCGCGGGCTGTCACGCCGTCTGGGTGTTCCGACCATCGAGTCGATGGCCGTCAACGGCCTCGGCACGGACGAGATCAAGGCGGCCGTGCGGCGGCCACACCAGCCCAAGCACGGTCCGCCGTATGGCGACATCATAGAGGACGGCATATCGGCCATTGAGTCCGAGCTGCCGGAGGATCTCAGTTTCAAGCGAAAGACGGCGCTCCTGCTTCTGCTGGGCGACCCGTTCCTGGCAGATCGCCTGAGAGACGATTACGGCGAGCACGCGGGCGCCCAGATAGCGAAGGTAGTCGACCGAGTCAGGCGGCGGTTCAGAGGAGACTTCGGCCACGTCCTGAACAACAAGCGCAGTCGCTGGGTGGATGAGGTCGTGGAGCATACGACCCGAAAGCAGCAACTCGCGCTGGGGGAGTTCTCCAAGACCTTTGCCCGGCTGAGCCGCCATCCGGTTTTTGGCATTCCGATACTAGCCTTCTTCGTGGTAACGACGTACCTGCTCGTGGTCCATGTTGCCGGCTTCCTGGATGAGACACTCAGCGCCGTTCTGCTTGACCCGACCGTAGAGTTTATATCACGACTTCTGCCAGCGGGCTTCTGGAGCGAACTCCTCGTGGGGCATTATGGGATTCTGACGCTCGGCCTGTTTAACGCCATAGTTACCGTACTCCCGATACTCTCCGTGTTCTTCCTGATGTTCGGCTTCCTCGAGGACATAGGTTATATCCCCAACCTCTGTGTTTTGGTGAAGCGGATTCTCGAGAAGATCGGTTTGACCGGAAAAGCGATTATGCCGCTCGTCCTGGGCTTCGGCTGCAAGACCATGGCGACGCTTGTCACAAGAGGCCTGAGATCCCGCAAGGAGAAGTTCATAGCCGTCTACCTTATCGCCTTTGCCATACCGTGCGCTGCCCAACTGGGCATCGACATGGCCGTCCTGGGAAGAGTGGGATTCGTGGCCTTTCTGATCGCCTACGGGACGCTTGTCTTCGTTGAAATCGTCGCGGGATTAGCGCTCAACAAGGCCATAAAGGATGACGAAAGGAGCGCCTTCATTCAGGAGTTGCCGGCCATCCGTATTCCCAGCCCCAAGGCGATAGTTGTTAAGACGTATTATCGGCTGTACTGGTTCCTGAAGGAGGCGCTGCCGATCTTCATTGTTGCCGCGGCTGCCCTGTTCGTGATTGACAGAATCGGCGTACTTGACCTGATGAAAAGCGCGCTGCGCCCAGTTGTCGGCGGATGGCTCGGTTTGCCCCTTGATATCATCGACGTACTTATCCTTTCTCTTGCCCGGCACGAGGCGGCGGCAGGCCTGTTGCTGAACATGGTGGATGCCGGAGCCTTGAATTACACACAGACCATCGTGGCCGTGGTCATCACCACGATGTTCGTGCCGTGCTTCGCCAATATTGTGGCCATGTGCAAGGAGATGGGGGTGAAGACCGGGTTGGCGATGGCGTTGGCCATAAATGTGTCTTCCTTCATCCTGGCGGGCATCTTGAACTTGATTCTCGTGGCCCTGATTGGCAGGTGAGTTCCATGAACAGAAAGAGAGATAGGGATGAACATCTCGAGCAGCTGTGGTCCATGGCAGAGAAAGGGGAGGACTCGATCGATACGCTGAGAAGCGCCCTGGGCTCCGAGTTCAACGCCGAGGTCATCGATGAACTTGCCTCTGAGGATATCCTGGAATTGATCGAGGAGCAGAGCAGAATCAGGCTTACAACAAAGGGGGAGGATTGTGCGCGGGGAATAATCCGTGCCCACAGGCTTGCCGAAAGGCTGATTTATGATATTCTTGGCGGAGATTTTGAATCAGGCGCGTGTGAGTTTGAGCATACCGTCACGCGCGAACTGGTGGACAGCATCTGTACGTTGCTCGGCCATCCCAGGTCGTGTCCGCACGGAATGCCCATACCGGAAGGCCAATGCTGTAGGGATTCCTCCAGGATAGCGCAGCGTTCCGTCGTGCCGCTGGTCGAACTGGAAGTAGGTCGGTCCGCGCGGATTGCCTATATCAACTCCAGAAACGACCAGGAACTTCACAAGCTGGACGGTCTTCGCATAAGGCCGGGGGTGGTTGTCACCTTGCACCAGAGATACCCTTCCTATGTGGTTGAATGTGAAGGCGGTAACATCGCCCTAGATGAAGAGATTGTGTCGAGCATCTGTGTGTGGCGAGGGCCCGAGGATGCGCAGCCGGGCGGGAAAGAAGCGCCCGCCGAACGAGGCGGAAGTGGCAGGCGCAGAAGGTTCAGACACAGGAAAGGGCGCGGGTGGCATTCTGGCGAGCAGGCCAACCATAAGCCGGATTCATCCACCGCAGGCGGCTGAAGCCTCACCATCTACAAAAGAGCGAACAGAACACCAGGGCAATCGTAACCATGAGTTTGATGAGAATATTCATGGAAGGCCCTGAGACATCCTTGAAAGGATCGCCCACCATGTCGCCCACCACCGCCGCCTCATAGGCGACGTCCGTTCCGCCTCCGATCTCACGTTCCCGTTCGATCAGTTTCTTGGCATTATCCCAGGCGGCTCCCCCAATGGACATGCTCATACCCAATACGGAGCCCGTAAGCATCGCGCCAACCAGAAAGCCCCCGAGGGCCTCCGTACCCAGGATGAAAAACACCGTGAAAGGCGAGGCGATTGCAATGATCCCAGCCACAACCGTGGCCATCAACGAATCCCGCACGAGCATATCCACACAGCGGTCTGCATCCGGCTCTCGCTCGCCGGACAACAGGCCCCTCACCTCTCGAAACTGACGCCGGACCTCCGTGACCAATCTGTTCGCTATTCGAGTCACCGCTCCCATGGTCCAGGCGGCAAACAGGAGTGGCAAGCCGGCGCCGACGAACAAGCCGACCAGCACGTGCGGCGTGAACAGCTCGGCATCCGCCAGCCTCGTCCCATGGACGTACGCTGCGAACAGAGCTACCGTCGTTACGACACCAGTCGCAAGGGTGAACCCCTTGCCAACCGCCGCCGTGACATTGCCGGCCGCGTCCAGCCTGTCCGTGATTCTGCGCGTTTCAAGCCCCGCCCCACTCATCGTCGCGATACCGCCCGCGTTGTCAACAATCGGGCCGTAAGCGTCGATGGCCATGATGATGGCCATCGTGGACACCATGCCCACCGCCGCAAGCCCGATCCCGTAAAGCCCGGCCGCATGCAACGCTATCAGTATCGTTGCGCATATTGTGAGAGTGGGCAGAATGGAGCCAAGAAACCCCACGGACAGTCCAGCCATTATGTTCGTCGCTGCGCCTGTTTCAGACATCTTCGCGACATATCTGACCGACGCCCCCGAGCAGAACAACTCCGTCTCAGCACCAATCAGCACTCCGCACGCGACCCCCGCCAGAACCACCAGGAAGAGGCCGGATTCGCCCACAATGGCGGTGATCGCCGCGTAAGCCCCCACAATGAAGAGCGCGTTCGCAACGTAAATGCTCCTCCGCAGGAAGGTCTGCGGCTCACAACTCTTGCTGAGGATTCTACTGACGGCGATGGTCACCAGGCAGCAGACCAGGCCAACAGCCATCAACACCAGCGGAAGCACCACGTACTTCAGCGGCTCCGTCATGCCCAGTGCCATGATGAGCGTGGCGATGACGGAACTCGTGTAAGACTCGAAGAGATCCGAACCCATGCCTGCAACATCACCGACATTGTCGCCCACGTTATCGGCGACAGCCGCGGGGTTACGAGGATCGTCCTCCAGCAGGTTGAATTCCAGCTTCCCGGTCATGTCCGCACCGATATCGGCGCTTTTCGTGAATATGCCGCCGCCCACGCGGCCCAGGAGGGCAAAGAAGGAGGCTCCCAAGCAAAACCCCGCAACGACATACGACAGACCACCAGGGCCACTGCTGGTGAGCACGGCCAGACAATAGGAGCCAAGTCCGATGATGCCGACAGACGCTACGGAAATGCCCATGACGGAGCCGCCCCGGAAAGCGATGTCCAACGCCTCGCCGAGGCCCTCCCGCTTGGCTGCCTGACAGGTTCGCACGTTTGCCGTCGTGGCAGCCATCATACCTATCAAGCCGGGGAACATCGAGCACACTGAGCCGACCAGAAAGGCAATCGCCATCGACACGCAGGCTACGGAGGATAGGATAATAAAGAAGGTAAGCAAGAGAAGCGCGGCTATCTTGTATTCCTGCTTCAGGAAGACCTTTGTCCCCGAACGGATCCGGCCAGCAATGGCGCGCATCCGCGCATTGCCCGGCGAGTGCTTGTAGAGAGAGAAATAGCCTAGCATGGCGAGAACCAGACCCATGATCCCGACCGCTGGCACTAGCTGAAACAGGATTCTATAGCTCTCCATGCCCTCCAGCGAAAGCGGCGGGGCGATGCACAGTCTATTCTCCTCCAGCGATTCTATGGGCACATAACGAAAGCCGCCCTCAGAGTAGATGTCCAGTACCGAGACTTCATCGCTGTCTGAGTACACGGCCTCCGAGAAGCTGGCCATGTTCGTAATAGTGCGCCCGTCCAGGCCTTGTATCACGTCCCCGCGCTGGATACCCACTGAATCCGCCAGGCCACCACGGGTAACGGAAAGCACCACCACCCCCTCTATCCCCTCCGGAATGTCGTACCTCAGCCGGATCCCATCAGTCACGGGGCCCACCGCCACGCCCCAAAAGAGGGACTCAGCCGAGTCGTCAAAGCCGGCCGTCAGTTCTATCGGCGGCGCGCTCGCCACTACCACGTAGGTCGACTTCTTCACGCCTTGCCTGACAAAGACGACCCTCACGGCATCCGAGGGCTCGATGTCCGCGAGTATCGCCTCAAGCCCGCGAACATCGGTCACGCTACGGTTGTCGAACGCTATGATCGCGTCGCCGCGCCCGAGACCCGCCATCTCGGCCGGAGAGCCGGAACTTACCGCTGTCACCAGCACTCCCCCCTCGCAAGGCAGGCCGAGCTGAGTGGCTATATCGGGCTCTACATCGACCACCGTTATGCCGACATAGGCGGAAGGTCTGTCCTTCTCGTTCGCCACGGTGGACAACGCGGTGGGAGCAGCCGCAGGCGCGTCCGCGGGAGCTAATCGCGGGCAGACGGCATCCACTACCGCCCAATTGTCGTAGAAGAGATAGAGGACCGCAGCAGTGGCCATACCGGCCAGAAGGAACAGCCACATTCGGTATTTCTGCGGATTCCGCGTCAGCTTGTTACTGTTTCGCTCCAACTAAACGATCCCTTTGTAGCTGCGCCTCTGTCTATGTACGGCCGAAGCGCCCTGCCTGTTGCCGGGTTGTCTCGCTCACGTGCAAGGAGGCCCTTTTTCTGCCTCATCGGTTGCGTGGCTATAATTCGGTTCATCCGGCGTTTCCGGGGGAAGCTTCCATGCGTTTCACGGGCCCCAGTCGCCCTTCCGAACGAGCAGTTCGGAGCCGATGTCGTCGAAGCTGGCCTTCGCAGAGTGGTCGTTTCGTCGGACATTCCTACCCTCCGGCACCGCCGGGCTACTTCGCCACGTACCGATCGAACCCTTTCGTCTTCTCGATCACCGGCTGGTCTCCCGAGCCCGTGATCCACATGACCTCGAGTTCGGGCGTCTGGCCGGTTTCGAGCAGCTCGCGGCCCTCTGCGACCCCCAAAACGCTGAAGGCGGTCGCCCACGCGTCGGCCCTGAGTCCGTCGGCCGCGATCACGGTGACGCTGGGAACCTGCTCAGCCGGCCAGCCCGTGCGCGGATCGATGATGTGCGAATAGCGCTTGCCGTCGATCTCGTAGAAACGCTGCTGCACGCCGGACGTCGCCACCGCCCGATCCGAAAGCGTCAGCACGGCGATGAGGCCCTGTCGAAAGGGATGTTTGACGCCGATCCGCCACGGCTGGCCGCGTCGGTTCGTGCCGATCGCCACGACGTCGCCGCCGACGTCGACAAGCATGCCGGTCGCGCCGGCCTTGAGCATCGCCTCGGCCGCTAGATCGAGCGCATAGCCTTTAGCGATGCCACCTAAATCGACCTGCAGGCCATCCAGCAGGCGGGTGACCACGCGCTTCCTGGCGTCCAACCCGATTCGCTCCGCCCCAACCACCTGGAGCGTCTCGGCAACGGTTTGCTCCGAAGGCAGTTGGTTCTGCTTGGCGGCTTGCCTCCAGAGCGTCACGAGCGGGCGACAGGTCACGTCGAACGCCCCGCCGCTGGCCTGGCTGACCTCGACCGCCCGCTCCAGACAGTGGGACGTTTCCGAAGACACGTGCAGGCCCTCGCCGGCGGGCAGATCGTTCAGCCGACCGATCTCGCTGTCGGGTCGATAGTCGCTCATCAGATGGTTGACGTCTTCCAGACGGGCGTAGCCAGCCTGCACGGCCATCCTGGCGGTCGGCTCGTCGGCCGCGATCGCGGTCAGCCGCGCGAACGTGCCCATGATCTCGCGCGTGCGAGCAACCTCCGCCGGTCCGCTTTGACGTTCGCAGCCGGCGGTCAAAAACGCCGGCAGCATAACCAGCCAAGGGGAAACCGTCGGTCGCCTGCGCGTCACTGCCGACTCCCCTGCTTCGCACATGAGGGTCGCGCCGAGCTGCACCCGTGTCGCAAACCCGCAGGCCACCCCGAGAACTCCGGCTCTGGAAAAGGTGTCTGCCCGGCGATAACCTTCGTTCGCGCGCCCGACTTGAACCGCAGCCCCGCCCAGCGCAAACGGTCGAAGTCATAGGTCCGGGCCGCCTGGGAGAGAGACACGAACAGATCCCGCTCAAGCCGACCCTCGAACCCCTGGCGACCGTTCACCTTCCGCGAGATCGGCTCGCCCCAGTTGATCAGGCCGTCGGGGATCCACACCGTCAGCTCGCGAATCTTCTTGCGGTAGACCTTGATCTGCTGTCCGTTGATCTCGCCGCGAAGCTCGCCGAGCCGGCTGCGCACCGCGCGAGCGAAGGCCTTGCGCTGAACGGCCGGGTCGCCAGGGTTCTCGTCGCACATTCCTACCCTCCGGCACTGCCGAATCCGCGGGGCGCGCCTGATACGCACAGTGCCTATATCAAGGGACTTACGCATGCCTTCCCATATTCCGGAGGGTACGCTGTTTTGACGGTCGGTTCGGACGGGCGATTGGGGCCAGCCAGCGTGAGGGGAAGGAAGCCCGAGGAAGAGGTTGCGGAAAACCTGCGGAGCCGGTTCCCCCGAGAATCCGCCCACAGATTCTGCGGAAGCGCCAACCATTTTGCCCGCCCGCTGACAGCTCGGTCCATGGCCATATCATCGACGATTCGCATTACCACCCAACGGCCCTCTTAGGCCCTCTAACCGCATTCCCTGTCTCCATATTCTCTGACACCTCAGATCTCCCTCCACAGTAACATCTCCAGAGTAGCATACGTTGTCACACGGTAATCACCTCTCATTATACACATACGGACTTCATCACCGGCCTCACAGCCAGCAAGGTCAGACAGGAACTCCCTTAAGGTCCTTGTCTTTCGGGAATTGAAAGACATTATAACATCACCCTCCTGCAGACCAGCCTTTGCTGCCGGCGACCTGGCCCACACCACCTCAACCAGGACACCGCCGGCCTTGCCCGCTTCCTCGAGCCTTTCGGCCTCATCGCTGCCAAACGCAACTTCAGCAATCTCGATCCCCAGCCAAGGGAACGCGTTACCAGCAGGCATCAAATACGATGGTCTTTCCTCGGGCACTGCGTACACCGTAAGCCTGTAATCATCCTTTGCTAGACACATATAGACTTCGCTGCCTACCTCGCTCCCTGACACGTCACTTCGGAACTGTTTCGCAGTTCTTATTTTTCTGCCATTGAAAGACAATATTACATCACCGACGCCAATGTCCGCCTTCTGAGCGGGAGAGCGGGCTGCGACACTTCGTACCCATGCTCCTTCGGCTCTGTCAAGGGCGTACCTTGACGCTACTTCCGCAGTCACATCGGCAACCTCTAAGCCAAGCCACGCCTTACGCCATTGGCGCTTGAAAGCTTCATAGTCCAGGGGCCCGGCCTTAGCAAGATCGTTCTCGTGGTTAGCCACTGCGATCGGTGAATCTCGATAAAGAACAAAGGTTGCAACAAGGTTACCGGTCAGCGAGATCGCTGTTACGATAATCAAGCTGCTCTTTCTTGACCAATATACCATTTCGGCCCCCATCACAGCCTGCTCGACTCTACCGGGCAGGTTGCTGCGCAGGTATTACACATGAAACACTGATTGCCGTCTATATGGGGTCTCTTAGCTATCTCATTATACGCGATAGCGCCCATCTGACATTCCTTTTGAGCCAACCTGCAGCCCCTGCAGTCCTCCTCCGGCAGTCTAACGCTGAACCGCCTTAGACGCAAATACGAAGAGCTTGCGCTCACTAGCTCGAACAAGGCCCCCAACGGACAGAAGTACTTGCAGTAACATCTCGATACAACGGCCGAGCACATTAGCATCAATATAAGCCACGTCCAGGACAACGCATCGCCGTGCAGATTAAACAACGTCGCAAACGGCTCCACAATGCCGACCAAATAACTGGCAAGGGTATTGCCTCCCAGCACAAGACCAATCACAAGTATAATCGCGACAGCCACGTATTTGACAGCTCTCAGATAACTATCGGTAGCCCTGCTAACCGTCCAGTCTATTGGCACCACACAGTACAGAACTTCCAGAATAGCCCCGAACGGGCAGAGCCACCCGCAATAGAACCTTCCGGCTATAATCGCTGACGCTATTGCGATAGCCACAAGGCTGTACCAATATAGGGTATTCAGGAATACGGGAGCCCGCAAGGATAAAAGCGTTAGAACATCGTTCATCGAAAAACCCCCGCCCTTCAGAATTCCAAGATAGGCAATAGCCATCCCCAATATACAATAGCGTAGCAATATATTCTTCTTGTAAAACGCGAACGCGGCTAGGCCCAGTATGATCCAAAGAAATATAAACCGTATTTGCCACAGGAGGTGTTGAAAGAACAAATGCGTAGCGGGGCTGTCCTTCCGCACTTGCAGATCTAGCACTTCTTCTGTAATCAACTCGAGGCCTACGCTTATCGAGCGGCAAATCGCGCTCGACGTTACTGTAGCTCCTGTTATAGCATCGACATCATCCCGAAGCACAAAGCCATCACCCGCACCCTTGTCCTCGAATTGCCTCACAAACCAGCTTCCGTCGCTGAGAAGCCCCTTTGTATATCGTGGGCTCTCAAATTCGCTCAGCACCGTAACGCCCGTAATCCGACCCCTGGTATCCACGCCAACCAGAGTGGCTATTCGGTCACGGTAGCCCCAGCTCTCATCAGGCACCACCTCTGTTGTTAGGAACGCCACCCCCATAAGCTGTCTGTCCGCCGCGGTGTATCCAAGATAGTGAGGGCAAGGATCCATTCTTCTTATGAACCGGTCCGCCGCCGGCAATACGCGGGCCAGTTCCCTTCCAGTCACCGTTCCAGCAGAACATTCAAATACCACCGTCAGAACGACCACAGTACTCAGCATAGACACGGTCGCCCTTGCTGTCGCTGGTGTGCCCGACACAAACTGCCTCTATAATCGTATTGCAAGCGAGATAGCCGCCAAGGCTATTGATACCAGGATACTACTGAACACTGCCAGCCTAAGGTGCTCCTTCAGTCCGCCGCTCAGACGCTGGCCGATTTCGATAATCAGCTTGGCCCCCATCGCGACCAGTATACTCCCGACAACAACAGCCGCCAATTCATCCAGCGCACTAAAGCCCAGCATCGAGCCCGAGAGGCCAACTACAACCGCCGTTCCGGACAGGAGGTTCATCTTATTCTGCCAGTGTGCATTTCTACCTGTAAGCATGCACGCTTCCATAACTATAGGACTAGCGCCACCTAAATACTTATATAACGCGGCATACACCGCTAAGGCCACAAGGGCAACGAGAACGGTGATCGAATCCGGGCGCTCTACCTTGCCAAGTACAAGGATCATGAGATTGTACAAGCAAATGGCGATACCGGTCGTCAAAAACACCATACCTGTGTAACAGGTTGCCCGTAGCTCGGTCTCAGCAAGCCTTTGGCTGATGCGTTCGCTGCTCCGGTCCTTGTCGATCCTGCGGTACAATTGGCAATCGTTGCATGCACGATAATTGATAAGAAATGCGCTAACATCGGTGAGCGAGTGAATTGCATCAGCCACAAGGGCGTTGCTGTTCGCCAATAAGCCGGCAATACCTTTGCCGAGCACAAGCAGAATATTGCACATCAGCGAAATAAGTATGGAATTACCCGTCTCTTGTGCTGGCATAATGCCAGGTCCTTACTATCTGTTCCGATTGCGAATGATACTTCTTTCTCCCGCCGTCGAGCGAAGCCTCTCCAGCGCCAGGGCCGGATCGGGACGGTGCAACCCCGGAGTACTGTTCCATTTCAGGGGCTCCGTGGCGCAGTGAATTATGTAGCGGCGACTGAAATTCAGGGCCCGACAGCCCAATTGCGTGGGTGTCCTGCAAAGAAAACACTTGGGTGGGCCGGTTAGGCGATACACACGAATAGGCCGATGTGTCCGCAGTTGCGCAAGGCGCTCGCGAATCTCGTGGATGGGAGTATTGGTCGCGCCCTCGGCGTACGCGCGACGGAGTTGTGCCGCTGTTCGCAGCCGGGCAAGAAGAAATGCACGGTCTCGCATCGGCTCTGTCTGACGCTGGATTGTCTCGTCCACGCGCAAGGAACTCTGCCTCATCGGTTGCGTGGCTATAATTCATCATCCATATACTGGACCGGCATGTCAGCCCCGACGGGCACCTTCGCCACGCTGACGTTGGGGCCGTACACCCGAAACAGGAGGAAGTGTCTGTCGCCCGAATTCAGCAGACCGTCGGAGAAGCTTCCGGAAGTGATGTAGCGAACGCCGTTCACGGTCATATCCACGTAGCTGTGATAGTGTCCCTCCAGGACATAGTCAACTTCGTATTTCTCGAAAAGCTCGATCAGCTCCGTCCTTTCTTCCGATCTGGGGAAGTCGTAATTGTCGTGCGCGCCGCCGTGTATGGGTATGTGGCTCACCACGAACAGGAGCGGCTGTGTGTTTGTCCTCAGCTCCTTTCTTATCCATTCCATCTGCCCGGCACCTATCTCGGCGCTGGCCGAGTCGATCACAACGAACCTGGCGTTTCCGCCGCAGAACGAGTACGACGAAGGCCCCAGGTACCTCCAATAGTACGACCATCCGCTATTGTAAAGATCATGATTCCCCAGCGCGGTGTACGAGGGAGCCGTCAGCGCGTTGACGTGATCGATGAAATTGCTGTACTCATGCTCCTCGCCCAGGTACGTCAGGTCACCGCCGAATATGACGAAGTTTATCCGCTGCTCCCTGATCGCCCGGTCGAGATCGGGGAAGCAGCCGTCACTCTCCGCACGCAAGTGGGGATCAGCGCAAAAGGCGAAGGAATACTGAGGGGCACCTTTGAGCGTGTTCTTGTACGGCGATTTGATTGATGAAGAGAGCGCGAACCGTTCATCGACGCCGACCTCACCTGCACCCCGGCTGCCCGACAGAACCAAATACAGAATAAGGAGGATCAGGATGATCGGAGGCCTGATGAGCAAGGCCAAGAGGATCTTCTTCGTCAGAGTCCATCTCTTTTCCGTCATCTTCCGCCGTCCATCTCCGGCGGTCGCTGGTATTCCCGGTAGGCCAGGTAGAGAATCGCCATGAAGAGGAGGGCTATGAACAGTACGAGATCATTTGGGGAAGAGCTAGGTCCGCCAGTGTTCGTCTCGCCGGGTACCGTTGAGGGCCGGCTGAAACCGGAGTCGCCCGCGGTTGGCCCGCCCGTGTTCGCATCGCCGGGCACGCTCGAGGGCCTGGCGAAACCGGTGGTATCCGCGGTGAGCTGCACGTCATCCTGGGCGAATTTACCGCCCTTCGGGCCCTCCTCATCGCCCTCGTCACTCGAAAACGGCGCGCCCCCGGTGAACAGCGAGAACACGCGTTGGCGCAGGGTCATCTGATTCTGTGGCAGGCCCGGCGGCCGCACACTGGATGAATCCATGGGCACATAGCGCATCCCGTCACCGACGTACACATCGAGAAGCGCTGTATCGTCCTCGTCGGAGGCGACGGCACCGAAGAAATCATCCATGTCGGATACCGGGGCCTTGTCAATACCCATGATCACATTGCCAGCCGCCAGGCCCGCTCTGTCCGCGGCGGCGCCCGGCACGACAGACAGGATCGCGATACCGTTGATATCAGGCGGAATGCCGAGCGATTCACGCAGAGCGGGACTGATGGGCGCGAGCGATACGCCCCAGCCGGAATCACTGGCGTCGACCTCCTGAGCCGTCTTCACGAGGGCCGGCGATTCGCCGAGCTCCGCGTACGTCTGGTCCTTCATGCCATTCCTTATGTATACGATTCTGACGCTGTCGCTGGGGTCGAGCTTCCCCATGATCTCTCTGAACCCGTCGACGCCCTTCACGGTCCTGTTGTTCAAAGCGACGATGACATCGCCTCTCTCCAGGCCCGCCGCCTGGGCAGGCGAACCGGCGACGACGCTGTTTATGAGAACACCCTTCTTGCTCGATATTCCCAATTGCTCGGCGATGACAGAGTCCACGGAGATGATTTCCACCCCGAGAAAGGCAGAAGGCGCAGGAGGCGGCTCCTCCGTTGCGGCGGCCTGCGTCATGGAGGCCTGCACGGCATCGGAAAGCACCTTGGCGGTTGCCGCATCGACTGAATCCGCCGAGCCCGACCTGGCCCTCTTGGCCAGAGGCTCGAACAGGATGTAGACGATTGCCATGAGAACCATGCCGAACATACAGGCCAACAGATAGCTATACCTGTCAGTTGCTTTCTTACTGGCCATGGCGCAACTACCTTACCTGTTCGTCCCAAGCTGTCGGAATCCCGCCAGAACGGCAAGCACACCGAATCCGACGAGCGCGAGGAACACGAGCATCTTCAGCATCTCTCCAAGAAACATCCAATCGGGCAACATCATCCATATCCCGCAGCTGATCGCCAGAATGCCTATGATGCAGTGCAGCATACCTCTCATTACTCCTCAATTGCCTTGAGCAACAAGGGCCTGGCTCTGTTAATCGGTATCGCGAAACTGATGCCGGAGAAGCATCCCGAGGCGGACGCGATCGCCGTGTTGACGCCGATCACGCCACCCTCGCCGTTTACCAGCGCACCTCCGGCACTTCCGCGGTTGATGGAAGCGTCCGTCTGGAAGAGATCCTGGTAGATCACCCCGTCGATGGCGACACTGCGCTTGTTGTCGCTGATAATACCCTCCGTCACGGTGTGCTCGAAGCCGAAGGGCGAGCCGATTGCAAGAACCGAATCGGTCGTCTTCACCATGTCGGAGTTTGCCAGTCTCGCCACCGGGATCGGCGAGTCCGGGGATATCCTCAAAAGCGCGAGATCGTTCGCTACATCCACGTCGACCACCTTCGCCTCGTAGGTCTTACGGGTGCAACTGAAGACCGTGACGTAGATCGTGGGGTAACGCTTGATCAGGTGATGGCAGGTGAGTATGTAGCCGCGGGCATCGACGACGATGCCCGAGCCCAGCGTTTCCTCGTTCGCCCCCAGAGCCTGAGACTGCGGCAGGTCGAAGCTCAACGCCGGCCCACGCCGCGCGCTGCCAGGGCCGACGTCGGAGGAGGCCACGTCTATGTTCACGATGGCGGGCCGCACGGCGGCAACCGCATCCGGAAGGTCCGCGTCGGCGCACGACACCAACTGCATGGCCGACGCCCCCGGGACAGTGCCGACGTTCGCGCCGGGAGCCAATGGATTCGGCAGGCCATCCAACGTCCTGGTTCGTTGTTCCGTCGTCAGACGGAACAGAATCAGTTGACATATGATCAGCACAGCCAGGCCGCCCACCAAGCCCGCGTTTGCGAGCACATGGGAGCTCGAGCGACTCTTCGCAGACTCCCGGTGTTGCCCTGCCCCAGACATCACCGCTCCGGCGCTGACGGCCAGATCGGCGGACGTTCCGGGACGCTCTCCCGACGATCGGCCTGCCTGCCCGCTGTCCACCACTAGAGTACTTCTCCCTCACCCTTGTCCTTTTTCTTATCCTTCGAGGATGGGGGGCCGCCGCCGCCGCCGCCGCCATGTTCGCTCTCTTCGTCATCGAGGTCAAGCCCGCTTGAATCCTTGAGCCGGCCGTCAGAATATATGCTGAGAACCTGCTGGACGCTGCCGGTGAAGCCGGAATACACCTTCACCTTGAGTTCCTTCAGGGCCTTGGCGGCAGCCATGCCTATGTTGTTACATATGACGACAGCGCCGCCTTCAGCCACTATGAACTGGGCCACTTCCACGCCGGTTGCGCGCTTGTCGCGGTAATATGGGTTGCTGACGACTTCATAGCGCCCCAGATCGAACATAAGGAAGTAGCGAGCTTCCTCGAAGAGCGGCGCAATATCCGATTTCAGGCTCCGGCCGGTGGATGGTATCACCACTCTCCGCGACGCGTTTGAGACCTGAACCACCTGGGACTGCGCAACCGGTATTGCAGCCGCGGTCGTCATCGCGGCCCCGCCGCTTGCGCCGCCCGGCTCGGCATTGACCAGCCGGGATCCGCACACCGGACAGGTCAGCGAGGCGCACGGCACGCCGATGGGGTGCGTCACCGTCGTCTGACACATCGGGCAGAGGCACAGCGTTGAGCGCCCGCTTTGAGCCGTACCCGTCCCGGTTTGCCCGCCGCCCATGGCCGGCCCGTCGATGGCCGGTCCGCCGCTGGTAGGCCCTCCCGTATCGGGCCCGCCCTGCGTCGGCCCGCCGGCTATAGGCACCAGGGCATATACCTGCTGAACGGGCGGCACGTTGTCCGGCTTTCCGCCGACGGGCATGCCGGCGGTCGCGGTCATCGGGCTGCCGGCGGTCGGCATGCCGGCGGTCACGGTCATCGGGCTGCCGGCGGTCGTCATCGCGGCCCCGCCGCTTGCGCCGCCCGGCTCGGCATTGACCAGCCGGGATCCGCACACCGGACAGGTCAGCGAGGCGCACGGCACGCCGATGGGGTGCGTCACCGTCGTCTGACACATCGGGCAGAGGCACAGCGTCGAGCGCCCGCTTTGAGCCGCGCCCGTCCCGGTTTGCCCACCGCCCATGGCCGGCCCGTCGATGGCCGGTCCGCCGCTGGTAGGTCCTCCCGTATTGGGCCCACCCTCCGTCGGTCCGCCGGCGATCGGCACGAGGGCATATACCTGTTGAACGGGCGGCACGTCCTCCGGCTTTCCGCCGGTTGGCATTCCGCCGGTCGCGGTCATCGGGTTGCCGCCGGTTGGCATTCCGGCGATCGGCACCAGGGCATATACCTGCTGAACGGGCGGTACGTCCTCCGGCTTTCCGCCGACGGGCATGCCGGCGATCGCGGTCATCGGGCTGCCGCCGGTTGGCATTCCGCCGGTTGCGGTCATCGGGCTGCCGCCGGTCGTCATCGCGGCCCCGCCGCTTGCGCCTCCCGGCTCGGCATTGACTAGCCGGGACCCGCACACCGGACATGCCAGCGAGGAGCACGGCACGCCGATGGGGTGCGTCACCGTCGTCTGGCACATCGGGCACAAGCATACCGTCGAGCG
>CBFDDG010000028.1:0-18730 GCA_965603505.1 uncultured Phycisphaerae bacterium
CGAAGGCCAGACGTACATGTCTGGCGCGCACTTCGGCGCGCGCCCGATCGCCAAAGCTGGTGAGACCGGCCCAGCGATAGAATCCTTGCCGACAGTGAGTGGCTTGCCGGTCACTCCAAATTCGAGACGACCCATCGGTTCTACCTGGCTGTGGCGGACGATCTGGTGGACCGTGCACGGCACGCCAGCGACGCTGCCCTCGGTCCGATTCTAGCGCGCGTCCCTGAATCGGTCCGGAAAAGGAGAAGGCTGCCAAACACAAGTGCTTGACAGCCTTCTTCTTACGGAACGAGGCCGAAGGGACTCGAACCCTCAACCTTCGGATCGACAGTCCGATGCTCTATCCAATTGAGCTACGGCCCCGAATTCTCAAAAGGACTACTATAGCCGCCCCCAGCTTGCTATGTCAACCGTTTTCGCACGAATTTCACCGGAGTCTTTGGCCGGTCCGCCATCGGTGTCTCCCTTATCATTCGGTTGCTGCCCCCGAGGAGAATCCGTGCTGCGTCTCTTCCGGTTCGGATGTGCTTTTCTGGCGAAGGCAATGCCGCTCATATCCAAGATATATGACCTCCTGAGGCGGGGGGGGAGCCTCGCTCGCGAAAAAACGTGGCTGCAATAAGTGCCTTCCAAGCAAATACTTACGCGAATTCAGCGCGAATTTGGCCACGCGGATGAGCAAACCACTATTGACTTCTTAAACAAACGTTTAAAATGTTCGTATGAAACGCTTGTTTGGAGGTATGGCATGGCAGCGTCCAGCCAAGAAATACCCAGTGATATGAACGAAAAGACGGTTCAGGACAGGCTGATCGAAGCGGCCGAGGAACTGTTTTGCCGGCACGGCTACAATGAGACAAGCGTTCGGGATATTGCCGCCGCAGCTGGCTGCAACGTCGCCTCTGTGAACTACTATTTCGGCGGAAAGGACAACCTCTACTTGGAGATTTGGCGTCGCCGGCTGGCCCACATGCGGACTACCCGGCTGGCCAGTATTGACAAGGTCATGTCGGCGGGGGACCGGCCACCCTTGGAGGATCTGCTGAGGTCCTATGCCAATTCCTTCCTTGAGCCACTGGTCGGTGGCAATGCACACTGTCGGTTTATCAACCTCATGGCCCGCGAAATGATCGACCCTCATCTTCCGCCGGATATGTTTCTTACCGAGATGGCGGCCCCCGTGATGACCGCCCTGAGCGAGGCCTTGCTCAAGATCTGTCCGTGGCTGAACGAGACCAACGTTCGCCTCGTGATCCTCTCGGTCGTGGGCCAATTGATCCAGACGGTGTGCGCTCGGGGCATGTTCGAAGAGAGCAACTATCCCGGGTTGCCCAAGCTCGATCTGAACAGTCTGGTGGACCATATTGTCGAGTTCTCCGCTGCGGGCATCCGCGGCTATGCGGGTGGCGCTGGCGCATGAAGGGCAGCGCGACAGGAGTTGCGGCGGATGTGCCGCGGAAATGGCGGATAGAGCACGAATGAATGGAGACCCTTCACAGGTCCGGCAAACACGCAGCGGTCGCGGGCGGCGCCCGTTGCAGGCGCTGCTTCTGGCACTCGCTACGGTCGTGGCGATTGCGGCCGTGGTGATGTTCATGAGGTTCCGAGAGCCGCCGCAGGGTGCCGCAGCGGAGGTGGCGATCCCTGCGATTTCGGCACGCGAGCCGGACGTCCCGGATATCCCCGCAAGGATTCACGCACGCGGCTACGTCTCGCCCGCCACGGAAGTGGAGATCATGCCCGAGGTGGCCGGCAAGGTGACCTTCACGCACTCTGAACTGAAAGAGGGCGGTGTGATTCGCGCGGCCGAGAAGATTGTACAGATCGACCCCCGCGATTACGAGCTGGCCGTTCGGAAGGCTCGAGCGATCGTGGCCGAAGCCCAGGCCCGGCTGGATATCGAGGCTTCCGGAGCGGACATACGGCGTCGGGACTGGCGTCAGTTGCATCCCGGCGCGGAGCCGGACTCGCCGCTGGTCTTCGGTGAGCCGCTGGTGCAGCAGGCCAGGGCTTCGCTCGATTTGGCGAAGGTGCAATTGGCAACGGCGGAGTTGCAACTGCAGCGAACGGTCATTTCAATGCCGTTTGATGTGCTCGTTGCGGCCAAGAAAGCCGACCTTGGGCAATACGTCGCTGTCGGGCAGCCTCTCGCCACGGCGTACGGCGTCGATACATTCGAGATCACCATCTCGCTTAACGAAGAGGAAATCGCCCAGGTGGATGGTATTGAGGCCTTTTTCCCGTCGAGCAGCGACCCCGCCCAGAGGGCTCGCATACCCGTCGAGGTAAAGGCGACCTTGGGCGGTAGGGAACAGACTTGGCAAGGGTATATTGCAGGGACAACCGGCCGAGTAGATGGTGATTCCGGAGCGATTGCGGTTGTCGTGGAAGTGCCGGAGCCGCTCGATGCGCCCGAGGCAGGGCGGCCCTTGTTGCCGGGTGCGTCTGTGGACGTATTCATCGCCTGCCCGACGCCGGAAGACGCCGCCGCGGCGCCGAGGGACAGGGTCACAATCGAGTAGTCTTGGCAGATAGAGTATGGAGCCCATGGAGAAGATGCGGAACCGATTTGGATTGATGGATGGTATGAAGGCACTGAGAGCGACAACTTGTCTTTTGCTTGCGGTTGCTTGGTCGATGGTCCTTGGCGGGTGCAAGAGCCGGGAAGCGCTGTACGAGGACGTGAGGCTTTCCAGGACGGCGGCGTACCGCCAGTGGGAAAATCGCAAGACGCGGGAGGCCGGCCAGCAAGTACAGATCAGCGGCAAGCTGGGCATCGAGGACTGCGTCAAGCTGACGCTGCTCCACAACAAGATGCTGCAGCGGACGCTGGAGGAGAAGAACGTTGCCGAGGGCCAACTGGTGAGCTCTCAGTCGGCGTACCTGCCAAACGTTGATCTGTCCGCCCTGTATCGGCGGGTGGAGGAGGTCCCGTCGTTTGAGATTCCGGACCCGATTACCGGACAGCCACAGAAGTTCAGTATAGGCGAGGTGGAGAACTATTCGGCTGTCCTGACGGTCACGCAGCCCATCTACGCAGGCGGGGCCATACCGGCGCGGGTGCGGGCCGCGAGACTGTTTTCGCTGCTTGCCGATCAGACGGTCCGCGCCGCCACGCAGGATGTCGTTTACTCTGTTGAGACGGCGTACTATAACCTGCTGCTCAGCCAGCACTTGGTGGAGATCAGCACGGAGGCCGTTCGCGCCGCAAAGGTCCATCTGGACGACGTGGAGAAGAAACGGGCGGGCGGTGTTGCCTCCGACTTCGACGTCTTGCGGGCGCAGGTGGAACTGTCCAACTTCGAGGCCGACCTGATCAAGAGTAAGAACGCCATTAATATCGCCCGGGCCAATCTAATCAAGGTCATGGGCGTTTCCCAGGACAGCGACTTCGTGTTGTCTGACGAGTTCGCGTACGCGCCGATCGAGGTGTCGATGGAACAGGCCGTGGAGGCGGCGTTCACGAACCGGCCCGATCTGTACAGTCGAGAATATCAGATCCGCCAGCAGAGGGAGCAGCTCCAGATCGCGAGGAGCCGCTATCTGCCGAACATCAGCGGGTACTTCACCAATACGTGGTCCAAGCCGTCTCCGGAGAGCTTTGCGAGCGCGACGGCTCAATGGGGCCGGCTTTGGGAGGCGGGCTTTCAGGGGATGTGGCCGATCTTCGACGGGTTCCAGAGGGATGGGGCGGTCATCGAGCAGAAGGCCCGGCTGCGGCAGGCTCAGATCGACCTCGTGGATACCGAGGAGACGGCGTTATACGAGTTGACGCAGGCGCTGCTGAGCATGAAGGATGCGGAGGAGTTTGTGGCGTCACAGCGGTTGAACCAGGTTCGCGCGACGGAGGGACTGCGGCTGGCGCATGTCGGCTACGAGCAGGGCGTCAGCACGCAGGTGGAGGTGATCGATGCCCAGTCGGCCTTGACCACGGCACGTGTGAACTACTATCAGGCGATCTATTCCCATGTTGTCTCCAAGCTTGCGGTGCAGCGGGCCATGGGAACCATCACGAGCGCAGGGATGGCGGGTCCGTCGGAGGCGAAAACGACGGATGGGAGCGAACCGGATGAGAACGGTTAGGCGATTACTGTACTGGATGACGGCCTTTGTCGTTGTGTGTGTCACCTTCTGGTTCGGGTACGCGCACAAGACCGACGAAGCGGTCATCGAGGAGCGGCCGGTACCCGTGGAGATTGAGCCCGTCGGTGTTGGGTCCATCGAGCAGACGGTTGAGCTCACGGGGTATATCCTGGCGAACAAGCGTGTGGAGGTCGCCTCGAAGGTTGCCGGCCGGATCGAGTCGCTGGCGGTGACGATGCCGGATGGGGGGCGACGGCCCGTGGAGGTCGGCTTGTGTGTCACACAAGGCCAGGAACTGGCCGTCATAGACCATGATATGCACTTGGCCCACGTGGCCGTCGCCGAGGCCGAGGTGAAGGCCAGGGGGGTGCAGCTCGAAGAGGCGGAACGGGAAAAGAAGCGGCTGGTTGGGCTGTTTGAAAAGGGCTCCGCCCCGGGACAGGCAAAGGATCAGGCTGTTACGGCTGCCGAGCTGGCGACGGCTGCCTTGAACCTGGCCAAGGCGAACCTCGAGCTGGCCCGGGTCAATCTGCGCGAGTCCACGATCGTATCGGCCATCGACGGCGTGGTCACGGCCAGGCATGTCGATGAGGGCAACCTCGTCGCACCGGGGCAGCGCATCGTCAGCCTGGCGGAGATCGAGACCGTGAAGGTGCTGGTGGCTGTGCCGGAGCGGTACGGGGGGCAGATCAGGCAGGGCATGCCTGCCAGGATTGCTGTCGACGCGTTCAAGGATCGCACGTTCGAGGCCGAAGTGTATTCGGTTTACCCTGCCCTCGACGAACAGACGCATACGATTCGGGTGGAGATCCGCCTGGCCAATGACGAGTTGCCGCTTCGGCCGGGCATGTACGCCCGCGTCGCACTGGTCCTCGATCACAGAGACAATGCAGTCGTCGTTCCGCGAGACGTGATCATGGGCGGCAAGATCGATCCGCCGTACGTCTATGTGGTGGCGGAGGGAGTGGCGAGCAAGCGGTTCGTGGAGATCGGACTAAAGGAAGGGGCACGCTACGAGGTCACGAGTGGGCTGCAGCCCGGCGAGAATCTCGTGATCAACGGCATGCACTACCTGACGGACGGCATCGCGGTCGAAGTCGTCCGGCTTGAGGATGTCCAATGAAGCTGGCGGAACTCTCGGTCAACCGGCCCGTCACCACGCTGATGATCTTCGTGGCGATGATCGTCCTGGGTCTGGCGTCCCTGACGATGCTGGGCATCGATCTGATGCCGGACCTGGAAATCCCGGCGATCTCCGTCATGACCGCCTACGACGGCGCCGGCCCGGCGGAGGTGGAGACCCTCATCACGGAGCCTATTGAGGACATCCTCAGCACGATCTCAGGGGTCGATGAAGTGCTCTCGCTCTCCAGGGAAGGACTGTCGGCCGTGACGCTGAAGTTCGACTGGGGCGAGGACATTGCCGGCGCGGTCGATGACGTGCGCGAGAAACTCGACTTGGTCAAGGAGTACCTGCCGGAGGAGGCGGACACGCCGGTCGTCTTCAAGTTCGACATCGACATGTACCCCATCATGATCCTCGCCGTGACGGCCGGGGACAACTATCCGAACCTCCAGAATATCGTGGACGAACAGGTTGCCGATCCGCTCAAGCGCGTCAAGGGCGTGGCCTCGGCGGGCACGCACGGCGGGCTCGTGCGACAGATCCGCGTGGACATCGATCATGACAAGCTGGCGGCGATGAATCTGTCGGTGCCGCAGATCAAGGCGGCGCTGGCCCTCCAGAATCTCAGCACACCCGGCGGCAACATCCGCAACGGGTTCAAGGATTTCCTGCTGCGAACGCCGGAGGAATTCTCGAGTCCGGACGAAGTGGCCGGGGTCGTGATTGCGCGCCGTAACGGCGTGCCGATCCAATTGCAGGATGTGGCCGAAGTCCGCGACGACTTCCAGGAGCTGACCTACGATGTGCGGCTCAACGGCCACCGCGCGATGGCCGTATTTGTCCAGAAGCAGAGCGGCGGCAATACGGTCGAGGTGGCTCGCGCCGTCCGGGCGGAGCTGAGCGAAATCGTACGGAACCTCCCGCCCGACGTGGAAGTGCGGATCATCATCGACAACTCGGAATTCATCCTCGCCTCCGTGGGGAACCTTCGCGATACGGTCTTCTGGGCGGTGTTCTTCGTCTTTGTCGTGTTGCTGTTCTTCCTGCGCGATTTCCGCGCGGCGCTGATTGTGGCGGCCGCCATTCCCACCTCGCTCATCATCACCTTTCTGTTGATGCACCTGGCGGGTTATACGATCAACGACATCTCGCTGTCGAGCCTCGCCGTGGCGGTCGGCCTGGTCGTCGATAACGCGATCGTCGTCGTGGACAACATCAATCGGCATCGCCATCTCGGGCGCCGGATGAAGGAGGGGGCGATCTTCGGCGCCAACGAGGTCGGCATGGCCGTGGTGGCCTCCACGTTGACGACGGTCGCGATCTTCGCCCCGATTATGTTCGTCGGCGGGATTACCGCGATCGTCTTCGGCCAGTTCGCCGCGATCATCACGATGGCCCTCGTGGCTTCACTGCTAACGGCGCTCATGCTCGTGCCCATGCTATCTTCCAGATTGCTGAAGGTCCGCGACACGAGCGTCTCGCGGTCGCCTCTCGATCTGTTCTACAACGCGGGCGAGTGGGTCCTGATGAAACTGGAGAGGATCTACGTTCGATTCCTGAACTGGTCGCTGCAGAACCGCAAGACCGTTTTCGCGTCGTGCGTCCTGCTGTTCGTCTGGAGTATCGGCCTGATCCGCTTTATCGGCACCGAGTTCTTTCCGCAGCAGGACCAGAATCAGTTGGTCGCGGAGTTTGAGCTGCCCATCGGCACGCGCTATGAGCGAACGGGCCGGGTCGGGCACCAGATCCAGAAGATCGTCGAGGAGCGCGTCCCTGAGGCGCGCGATATCTACGTTCGCTGGGGCGTGCTGGATACGGCGCTGATCAGCGAGTCCGAAAGCTACAACGGCTTTCTCTTCCTGAGCCTGACTCGCAAGAAGAACCGGGACGCCTCGCCCACCGACATCATTCAGCGGCTTCGTAAGATCACGGACCGGATTCCGGGCGCCGTGATTCGGTACAGTGCCCGGGACCCCTTCGAAGAACTCATCTTCGGTACTGCTGGCAAGCTGTCGGTGGAGTTGTATGGCCACAACATGGAGGAGGCCCGCCGGTATGCGGCGTCCGTCAAGGCCGCGATCGCGACGATTCGGGGGGTGGAGGACGTTCGACTCAGCCGCAAGGAGGAAAAGCCCGAAGCGACCGTCATCGTGGACCGCGAGAAGGCCTCGAAGCTCGGGCTGGACGTCCAGACCGTTGGCAAGACGATCGAGATGCTCTTTGCCGGCACGACGGCCACGCGCTACCGGGAGGGCGGGGATGAATACGATGTCGAGATTCGGCTGCGCGCGGAGGACCGGGAGAGAATCCAGGATCTTCGCGATGTGTATATCGGCACACCGGCCGGCGGTCAGGTCTGCTTAGCCAACTTCGCCCGAGTCGAGCAGGGAGTCGGGCCGACGCGAATCGAGCGCAAGGACCAAGCCCGCTATATCACCGTTTCGGCTGAAGTGCGCGGCAGGGACCTTGGTTCGGCGGTGAAGGATGTGCGCAAGGCCATTGAGCGAGTGCCCGCATCGCCGGGGTTCAGCTATAAATTCGCCGGGGCCGAGGAGCAGCGGCAGGAGGCCTTCCGACTGCTGGTGCTCGCCATCGGGTTGGGCATGGTCCTGGTGTACATGGTTATGGCCTCGCAGTTCGAGTCGTTCCGGGACCCGTTCATCATCTTTCTCGCCATTCCCTTTGGTATGGTGGGTGTCATCCTCGCTCTGACGGTTACCGGGCAGGCCCTCAGCATCGTCAGCTTCATCGGTATCATTCTGCTGGTCGGCGTCGCGGTCAACGATGGGATCGTCCTGATCAGCTACATCGGCATTCTTCGGCGACGGGGCCTGGACGTGCGGTCGGCCATCGTCGAGGGCGGTCGCTGCCGCCTGCGTCCGGTGTTGAGCACGACCGTAACGACGGTGCTGGCCATGATTCCGCTCGGTCTGGCCGGGGGCGAAGGCTCCGAAGTGTGGCTTCCGTTTGCCGCCACGGTGATCGGCGGTCTGTCGGTGGCCACGGTCATTACCTTGATCCTGATGCCGACCCTGTACAGCGTCTTTGAGGACTGGCGGGGCGGCCGGCCAACGGGAGAATTGCACGCCTCATGAAAGCCGTGCTCATCATCCATGGCGCAGCGATAGACGCCGAGGTGCACGAGGCCCTGGCGGCGATCGGTGTCGAATGCTACAGCAAGTTCACCAACGTGCTGGGCAAAGGCCATGGCAGCGAGCCGCACCTGAACACGGAGGTCTGGCCGGGAGTGAACTACGGTACCCTCGCTGTCGTGGAGCCCGCGAAGGCACAGCAGGTTATGCAGACGGTCAGAACGCTGCGAGAAACCCTCAGCTCCGAAGGGATCAAGGCCTTTCTGTGGGAAATCGAAGACGGAACGTGAAAGCCACCGATTTTCCGCCTTTGGCTGGTCCTTGGCGGTTACCTTCGCCTGCCTCCCGGTGCAGGAAGACTGACAATTCGTGGATTTTCGGACGCTGCGCAGATTTTGCTGGCATTTTCCGAAAGGCGCGGGATAATGGCGGTTGTCATGGCTTATGAATGAAAGCGGCGGGCTATGGTTTCGCAACCGACTGCTGTCGCGCGCCTCGCAGTGATTCGGCAGGGGGGGATCAACAGGGCAGCATGTCTAACCGAATCAGCGTCAACGGATTGTGCATGGAGAAGTATTTTCTCCGGTCTATTTGAGGCGGTGAGATTATGGAGATGACCGCGAAATACAAGCCAAACGTTGAAATTGCGTCGAACCCGGAAAGTCTCGCGCATCGAACCGTTCAGTTGTTTGTTTCGGCGGCCCAAGAGGCCGTTGAATCCCAGGGCATGTTTCACACGGCGATCTCCGGGGGGCAGACACCTGCGCGTTTCTTCCAATTGCTTGCGGCTACGCCGGAAGCCAGATCTTTGCCGTGGGGCAGGATGCACGTGTTCTGGGTGGATGAGCGCTACGTTCCACCGGACTCGGAGGCAAGTAATTATAGGCTGGCGGTCGATACGTTCCTGGACCGGGTTGACATCCCGCCGGCGAATGTCCACCGGATTCCGACCGAGTACGATGATATCAATGATGCCGCCCGCTTCTACGAGCAGGCAATTCGCGACGTCTTCCGCCTCGGGGATGATGAAATCCCCCAGTTCGATCTCATCGTGCTCGGCATGGGCGGCGACGGACACACGGGCTCGCTCTTCCCCAATTCCTATGCCACGTATGATATCGATGACCTGGCGTGTGTTGTATACGTTCTGAACGACACCCTGAACCGGGTGACCCTGACGCGTTCGGTTCTGCTGGCGGCGAAGCGCTTGGTCGTGTTGGTCTCCGGCGAGGAGAAAGCGCGGACCCTGAAAGGGGTGCTCACGAGCGAGCCGGATGAGATCAAGTATCCCATCCACGTGCTCTGGCCCGTCCTCGACAAGGTCACATGGCTCGTCGATCGGGACGCCGCCAGAGACATCTCGTGAAACGCGAAGCGTGAAGCTGCGAACGGGAGAAACCTCTCCTCCGGCGGCCAGATCCTTCGGCTTCGGCCTCAGGATGATAGGGGCAGGGCGTGCACCGCACAGGATCTCTCTAATCGGGGATGATCAGCTTCGTTCCCGGCGCAATCTTGTTGGCATCCTTGATGGTTTTCTGGTTCGCGGCAAGGATCTTGCGCCATTCATTGGACGAGCCATAGTACTGCCGAGCAATGATGGAGAGACTCTCACCTCGTCGGACGATGTGGAACCGAGTCGTCTTGATCGGCTCATCCTTCTCGTAGATGGTCAGATCGGGCAGCCCGGGCTCTGTGGCGGGTTCCTGCGGCTCGGTTGGAGCGACCGCCGGCAGCAGCTCGGCGGTGGTTGTCTCGGACTGGGCGACCGGCGGCTCATCGCGGGGAACGTTCGTCTCGGGCGGCGGACTGACGACTACCCAGGGCAAGACGCTCTCTGAGGGCAGGCTGATCTGAGAACGGCCCTCCGATCTCTGGAGCATACGCGCCTGCGGACTCAGACTCGGTCTTGTCGCCACCCAGACGAGGCCGATCACAGCCACGATCAAGCCCACAATCAGCCCTGCTCTGAAATCCCTGCCCATTGTCGGCCCCATTTCGTGAAGCACACACTATGCGGGGGAACCCCGTGGTTGCCCCAAGCGGTCGGTCGGGCCCCAAAGGCCTGCGATCGCTTCACGGCTCTATACCTTTAGTTTCGGCTTGGCCCGGGCAGATTCTTTACCTCCGGTAGTTTTTGTTTTCCCCTGGTCGCTCTTTCTGCCGATCAGCAGCAGCGGCGCGGCAATCGCTACCGAGGAGTACGTACCGATGATGATGCCGAACCCGATGGCGAAGGTGAACCCTCGCAGGCCCGGACCGCCGAAGATATACATGATCAGCACGACGACAAAGGTCGTCACGGATGTCATGATGGTCCGGGAGATCGTCTGGTTGATGCTGTTCGTTATGGTTTGCGGCGTCAACTGCGCCTTGCGTCGGTTCTCGCGGATCCGGTCGAAGACCACGATGGTATCGTTCAATGAGTAGCCAATCAGCGTGAGGAACGCCGCGATCATCGCCAGGTTGATCTTGAAGTCCTGAATTAGCAGGGCGTCGCCGATCACCGTGCCCGCGATGTAGGTGCAAGCCACTACGGCCCCACCTGTGATGGTGACGTCGTGTACGAGGGCTGCAATGGCCGCCAAGCCGTAACGAGCGCTGCCGAACCGCAGCCACACGTACCCGACGATGGCCGACAGCGACAGCACGATCGCCACCAGCGCCCGCGTCTTCTGCTCGGACCCGATGAAGGGATCGATCTGGGTTACGCGCGGAAGCGAGGTCTCCATCTCGGCGGCCGCCAGCACCCTCGCCTCCTCGTTCCCAATATAACGCTGCCATTCCTCGTCTTCTTCGCTCAGTTGGCGCAACCCCGCTTCGGGGGCGACACTGACGTAATCGAAAGCACTCACTGGTATATTCGGATCGATCTGCTTCACGTCCCGCCCGAAGACTTCGTAGGTATACCACGTCAGGTTCTGCATATCCGGTTTGAATTGCAGGTCCTTCAGCCGGCGGTCGATCGCCCCGAGTGAGGCGGGACTCTCGATCGCGACCTGGATCCTGATTCCACCGAGGTACTCGGCGAGCTCGGGATAGATCTCGACGACCTGATCGGTGATTCTGTCGATGGAGGCAATTTTGGGCCTGAGGTTCTGCTGCACCTCCAGGAGCCCTTCAAATGCGTCCCGGATGGCGCTGGTGACGACCTCGTCCACTTCCGGCCGCGCGATCTCGGCGTTCGGGAAGGCTTCCTTCAAAACATTCGTGACCAGAGTCGGATTGATCCGGCTCGTGGAGACCGTGAACGATCTGTCGCCATTCGGGGCAACCTTCAGGTCGCCGAGTTCGCGGTTGAGCTTGGCCTGCGCCTTGCGAATGGCAGCCGCCACGGCGTCGACCGTTTGCGGACCGTCCTGCCCGAACGTGACGGCCGCGCTGGTTCTGTTCGTGGCGGTCGTGGTGATCTCGTACTGTAGGCCGGATTTGCCGATACTGTAGACGTTGGCCGCCTGAAGTGCGGGGTTGCCCGTTGTCCGGCCTATGTCTACGATGCGGTCCACGACGTCCTGCCGGGACAGCGTGACATCCTCTTTGAGGTTGATCTGCACGCTGGTGCCGCCGGTAAACTCAATGTCATACTTGTTGTTGGCCGCGTCATTCCGGGTGAAGAAGATCGTGAGCCCGGCCACGATCAGGATGCCGGAGATGACGAAGAAGACCTTTCTCGCCCCCATCCAGTTGACGTTGGGCTCGTGGATGAGACGGAGCATTACCAGGCGGTTCTTCAGGATGCCTCTGGAAACGAGGAAGTCAAGTACCATGCGGGTCACGAACAGCGCCGTGAACATACTCGATGCGATACCGATCATCAGCACGATCGCAAAGCCCTTGACGTCCTCCGAGGCCCTCCAGTACAGGATCGCCGCCGTGATGAACGTCGTCAGGTTGGAGTCAAAAATGGCCCGGAACGCGCGCTGGTAGCCGTTGCGGATCGCTGTGGCCAGCCCGGCGCCTTTCTGCAGCTCTTCGCGAATTCTCTCGTAGATGAGCACGTTGGCATCGACGCTCATGCCGATCGTCAGAATCATGCCTGCGATGCCGGGCAGCGTGAACGTGGCCCGGATGCCCGCCATGATCGCCAGGATGAACAGCAGGTTCAGCAGCAGCGCCACGTCGGCGATGGCGCCGACCAGCAGGTAGTAGCCCAGCATGATGACCATCACGATGATCAGGCCGATGATCCCGGCCACGATGCCCTTGTCGCGGTTGTCGGCACCGATGGACGGTCCGATGATCTTTTCCGAGATGGGCTGCTCGATCAGTCGAGCGGGCAGCGAGCCGGCGTTCAGCTTATTCACCATATCCGTGACCTCGGTCTGGGTGAAGCTGCCAGTGATCACGCCGCGTTCCCGGATGGGCCGCTCGGGATTGATCTCCGGTGCCGATATGGCGATCTTGTCCAGCAGGATGGCCAGCGGTTCGCCGCCGTGTCGGCTGGTAATATTGTAGAAGAGGTTGCCTCCGCGAATGTCGAGCGTGAAGCCAATGGCTCGGCGTCCCATTTCATCGGTGGTCGGGTAGGCGTTTTCGAGCTTCCACTCGCGGCCGCCCGGCCCATGCAGCATCGCATCGTTGGGTTGATTGCTCGCCAGGACGTAGAACGTCTCGCCGAACTGTCCGACAATCGACGCGCGGACGTTCCAGTCCTCAATGCTCTCGATCTGAACCCAGACGTAGCGGTTGTCCGAGGCGGCTTTGGGTCCCTTTTCCGCCAGCGTTTCCTGGTATCGCTCGATCTCTGCGGCGCTCAGTCCGGGTGAGTCCGCGGTGGGCAGGATGCGGAATTCGAGGATGCCGGCGCCCTTGAGCATTCTCCGCAGGTCCTGGGGATCGTCGAGTCTGCCGCGATGCGGCCGGTATCCGTCGTAGGCCTCCAACACCTGCAGGATGTCCGGCTCGCGGTCCGGGAACCTCTCTCTAAGTTCCTCGATCCGCTTGGCGCGCTGCGCGGATTTCGGCGACAACTCCAGCACGTAGTTGATCTGTTCCCGGGTGAGGTTGAGGCGGTCCAGCCGTCGCTTGACCTCCTCGTATCGCTCGTTGAGTCCGGATTCGGCTGTGAGCCGGTCCAACGCCTCGGCCAGTTCCGCATAGGCTTTGACGTACCGGGTCAGCGGTTCAAGTTGCTCCTCGGAGCCGAGAAAGTCGGTCAGTTCGTTTCCAAGAGCTTCGCTGTCGAGCTTGCTCCAATCCCCTCGATTCGCCTCAACGCGGTCGAGATCGACACCCGCCGTCGAAAGCTCCTGCTTGAGCGTGCCGAGTTCCTGATACAGCGCATCGCGTTTCTCCTGAAGGGGCTTGCGCTCGTCGTGGACGGAGGCCAGATCCTGCAGAATTTCCAGGCGGTTCGGATCGCCCTGGGCGAACTCGGCGAAGGCCTCTTTCCGCTTGTCTTCATCCAGCAGAAGGGCGCGCATGATCGTAGCGGGGTTGACGTTCTTTTCCAGCAGGGCGTTCAGTGCCGCTTCATACTCCTCTCTCTTCAGGCGCGTTTCCTGGCTGGCCAGGGGCATCTGGATCTCGAAGCGGGTATTGCCCTGCGGCCGCCAGACCAGGTTCTGAATGTTGGCCGGGTCGATACGCCGTCGCAGCACGGTAATCATCTTCTGGGCCAGGTCCTTTTCCTCTTCAGGCCCCAAGCCCTCCGTATCGATCGCGTAGATCAGGCTCGTTCCGCCGGCCAGATCGATACCCGGTTTCAGCGTCTTGCTGGGGGGAAACAGGGTCAATGCGGCCGCCACGACCAGAACGAGAACCAGAATGAGTTTCGGCGCCAAATTCCTGTTCATAATATGTTCTTACTCCTTGCCTTCGTGCGAGAGATTCTTGCCAATGGCCGTGGTGCTGATTCGGATCTTCGTGTTGTTCGACTCATCCACTTTGAGAACGATCTCGTCATCCTTGACATCGACGACGGTCCCGAAGATCCCTCCGATCGTGCGGACACGGTCGTTCTTCTTCAGGGTCTGCACCATCTGCTTGTGTTTCTGCTGCTGCTTCCGCGGTCCTCGCATCAGCAGGAAGTACATCACCACAAAGATCAGGATCAGCGGCAACATGCTCTGCCAGAGCGGAGCCCTCGCTCCGGTGTCCTGAGTCTCGGGCGGGGGCGCGTCCGGCACGAGGGTCGTGGCTTCGCCGTCGGACTGGACCGGCTCCGAACCGATCCGGGACGGGGCCTGCTCGGAATTCACCTGCGCCAGTATCCAAACGTTTTCCATGATGGGTACCTTTCCAAGGATGACAACGTAATCGGGATAGGCTATAGGAAGCGAGCCACAATGTCAAATTCAAATGGGCCTGGCCTTGATGAATTGATGATTATCGATGATTGATGATTGGACGAGACGCAGGAGAGCCTTGGCGGCTGTCGAGAGCAGGCTTCTGTAAGCACCAGGCGTATTGGCGGGGCCATGGCCCCGCTGGCCGTTGTCCGCGCCGCCTGCCAATGGTGCCCCTCTACTTATCGGTCTTTGTGGGCTTCTCGATCTCCTGGGTGGCCCAGGCGGCAAAATCGCCTCGCTCGATATGCTCCCGAATGGTGGACATCAGCCTCTGATAGAATCTCAGGTTGTGGATGGACAGCAGCATGGGGCCGAGCATCTCGCCGGCGTTGAAGAAGTGCCGGATGGCCCCCCGCGTGAAATGCCGGCAGCAGGTGCAATCGCAGCCTGGCTCCACGGGCTCGGTGGCATCGATATGGGCGTTGTTGCGCAGTCGCAACGAGCCGTTCGCGGTGAAGGCGTACGCGTTGCGTCCGTTTCTGGTCGGCAGGACGCAGTCGAACATGTCCACGCCGGCCATGACGGCGGCCAGGATGTCCGCCGGCATCCCGACGCCCATCAGATAGCGAGGGTGCTCGGCCGGCAGGAACGGGACGGTGCGTCGGACGGTTCGGATCATTGGCTCGTGGCCCTCGCCGACGCTCAGGCCCCCGATGGCATAGCCATCGAACCCGATATCGACAATCCGCTCGGCACAGGATCGCCGCAGTTCGAGATCGACCCCGCCCTGTACGATGCCAAAGAGTTGCGGCCGTACGGGGCTAATAGATCCTGTTTGGCCTGTAGAACCTGCGTCGATCACGTTCTCCGTGCGGCGTTTCACGAACGCGGCGTGGGCGGCCTTGCATCGCTTCGCCCATTCGACGGTCCTCGCAACCGCCCGCTCGAGCCTCGTCCTCTCGACCGGAAACGGCGTGCACTCATCGAAGCACATGATGATATCGGCGCCGAGTCGGCTCTGGATATCGGTGGCGATCTCGGCATTGAGGTGGATGCGGGCGCCGTCGATGTGACTGGCGAATTCGACGCCCTCATCGTCGATTTTGGTCAGGGCGCTCAGCGAGAAGACCTGGTAGCCGCCGCTGTCGGTCAGAATGGGTTGGTCCCAGGCCATGAACCGGTGCAGTCCCCCTATACGCTCGACGATGTCCACGCCGGGCCTGAGAAGCAGGTGGTACGTGTTGGCCAGGATGATTTCTGCACCCGTTGCCCGGAGCTGCTCGGGCAGAATCCCCTTGACGGTCCCGGCCGTGCCTACCGGCATAAAGGCCGGCGTCTGAACCACTCCGTGAGAGGTCGTCAGAACGCCGCGCCTCGCGGCACAATGCGAATCAATGCTCAGGACTTCAAAACAGGACATCTCGAACGAGCGATTGGCTCTCCGAATCGGGTCAGTAAACACTCACGATCTCACACCCGGGATAGTAGTACTGCAGGATCGCCTCAGCACTGCTGCCTTGTCTTGCCATGCCCTCGGCGCCGCATTGGCACATGCCGACCCCGTGCCCCCAGCCTCTTCCCGACAGGAAGGCCCAGCCGTTGCCCCACGGGGCGATCAGGCAGATCATACTCTTGATCTGCCGGCCGGTCGGGTCGATGGCAAGGCGCAGATCCTCGCCGCGAAGCGTATCCGTCCGGCCCGTCTCACCGACGAGCTTGATCCCGGTCAATCGGGCGAATCGCCCGTAGTTGCTTTTCTCCGTGACAGTAATGTCCTTGATCCTCCCGAGCGGCTTTAGGGCGGGGTATCTTTGCAGCAGTTGCCTGGTGACAGTGTCGCGGTCAAACTGGACCATCGGCCAGAAGAACAGCCCCAGCTTGGCAACCTCCTTGCAGTAGGAGCAGGGGACTCCTCTGAGGGTCTCGAAGGAATCGCCGAAGGCCTTCTCGCTGTCGGCCGTATGGCCGCCGCAAACGGAGCTGTAGTACGCCGGGAAGAGCCCGCGATCCAGCGGATTCAGGCCGACACGCGATTTCGACCGGGATTGGCCCGTGACCAGGATCTTGCCGTACGTGCTGTTCACCGCGGTCCAAACCTGGGCGGACTCAGCGTCAATCCCGTTGTAGACCTGGCTGGCCTGGGTCCGGCTGACGTCGTAACTGCGGTTGACGCCGAAACGGTTCTTGATATACAGGCAGTAGGTCCTCGCTGCGACCGCCTGGGCCTGCAGGGCTTGCGGCTCCCAGTAGTCGGGCATCTCCGCGCCAACGACCCCCGCCAGATAGGGTTCGAGAGGAACGAGGTTGATGACGTCGAATGTTTGCCCGCCGCGATCCACAATCAGTTTCAGTTTGCCGCGGTACCCGTGGCCGTTGAGTCGGAAGATGTGCGGGCGTTCGGGACCGATCACGACTTCGTCGCCCGCGAGGGGGGTCGTGCCAAGCAGGAGGCGGCCATCGGCCACGCGTGCGGTTGTGACGGCAGGTGCGGACTGCATCAACGACTGTCCGACGTGAATCCCGCCTCCCGCCTCCGGCCGCACCACCCGAAACGCCGACGGAATCTCCAGGTTGCACTCGGAAACGTCCGCCAGCAGCCGCACGCGCACCCAGAACTGCGATTCGACGTCCATTTGCGGTGTCGGGCGGACAATCTCGCGACGCTCGCATCCGTGGAAGAAGACGGCCAGCCCCATCAGACACAGGCATGCAGCGCCATTGTACCGCAATCCGAAAATCCTCGGGCTCTGGATGGAAGGTCCAGTGCCCTGGCGCAAGAGCGACCTATTGCGAGTCGGCAAAACCATTCAATTCGACGCGATTACCCGGCCTAATCGAGACTCCGCAGAGACAAACCGAAATTGGCCAGTGCCTTCTTGATTTCGTTCAGACTGGTCACTCCGAAGTTCTTGCACCCGAGAAGCTCGGCCTCCGTCGTGCGGACCACCTCGCCCACGCCATGAAGGTTGAGCTTCTGCAGGCACTTGCGGGCACGCACCGACAACTGGAGTTCGTCGACGGACTTGTTCATCAGTCCCCGATCCTCCGCGGCCTCCTGCTCCGCCGCCTCCTCCGTCGGGAGCTGTTTGCCCTCAAGTTCCATACCGAGGTGCAGGCTCTTCTGCTCGAGGATGGCCTTGATCTCCCGCAACGAGGTCTCACCGAAATTCTTGTAGGAGAGCAGCTCCACCTCCGTGATGTTGAGCAGGTCGCCCAGCGTGCGGATGTTCATCTTCCGCAGGCAGTTCCGGCTGCGGACCGAAAGCTCGAAATCGGAGATCGGCGTCTCCAGGATCTGATTCTTACGGCTCCTTTTCTTCTCCTTCTCCTCGTCGAAGAACATGGTCTTGGAGCTCTCCACGTCCTTGTGGAACAGGACCGCCCGCGCGTGATTGGGATGGCTCTCCAGGACCTTGTCCACACAAGCGCTGGCCTTCTCGAATTCGCTGCGATCCTCGTACAGCACCGCCAGATTGAGCAGGGCGCTCACGTAGGCCGGCGAGTTCGCGATGACCTGCTTATAGTGGTCGATCGCCGCCTCCTCATTCCCGGACAGGTCGTACCGGTAGGCCAGGTGAAAGAGGGCCCTCTGGTGCGTGGGAGCGAGTTCCAGGGCCGTCCTGTAATCCTCCACGGCCTGGTCGTACTCGCCCTGTGCTTCCCGCAGACGCGCGAGCTGATAATGATACTCCGCGTTGACGTTTTCAAATTTCTGGCGTGCCCGAAGCTCCTTGGCCGCCGCCTCAAGATTGCCGGCGCGCCGGTACGTGGCCGCCTTCGCGAAGCTCACGCTCAGCGCCTCGGCGCCGCTTTCCTGCGCCCGCTGCAGGCTGGCGATGGCCTCCTCGTACCGCCGCAGGCGGCGCAACGCGAACGCCAGGTAGACGAACCTCTCCGGGCAGTCCTTTCCTTTCTGCAACTTCTCCACCGCTTCGCGGTATCGACCGAGGATGAACAGGCCGATCCCTACCTCAATGCGTCCGTTGCCCGAAGTGCTGTTCAGGTTCTGCTCCACCTGCTCGGCAAATCTGTCACGGTAAGCTTCGCATGAGTGTACGTACTGGGAGATGGCTTTGATTTCCTCCATCGAGGGCAGTTGTTCCCCAAACAGGTTCATCTGCGACTCGGCAGTCTGGTTCATGGACGTTGTCTCCAAAGGATGTATACCGTTGATTCCCCGCAAACCCGGGATTCCGACGATC
>CBFDDG010000029.1:0-18515 GCA_965603505.1 uncultured Phycisphaerae bacterium
CAATCCCTGGACGACATGCAGCGCGAGGACCGCCTCGGCGTGCGAATCCCAATCCAACTGCACCAACGCCGGGGCCCCCTCCACCTCAGCCAGCGGTGACACCATGTCCCACAGCGATTTGCCGACCGCGATGATATGCGTGGTCGTATCGGGCTCGCCACGCGTGGCCGGCCAGTGCGGAGATGCGAGCCGCTCCACGAGACGTCCGAACCTGGGCATATCCGCGCGCAGAAAAGACAGCAATTCCGCCGGCGTGTGCGATTCCGCCCAAGCCTTGACCACTTGCAGGGCGAACAGAAACGCCAGATCGGGACACACCGTGCGCGCGTCCTGGAACTCCTTCGTGACACACTCCGCCCATAGGACGGATTCGCCGGCCAACGCTTTGAGAGGCTTGTCGGACCGGGCTTTCAACTCGCGTCGAAAGGCCTCGGCCAGTTGGCTGTCCCAATCCGCCGCCAGGAAATCGAAGAGCGTTTCACGGTGGGTCGACGCATCCTTCGCCCCGGACCTTTGCAGGCACTGATCGGGCTCGAGGGCCAGGTGGTCGATCCAGGCCGCCATTGCAGCGATCGTACGATCGAGATCGTTTTCTCCGGCGGGCCGGGCAATCCCACCGGCGAGAGGCTGTGGCATCTTCGGCACGCGGTCGATCAGGTAGATACGGCCTGCCCGCGGAAGCAAGGCCAGACCAACACCTGTGCCAATCATCAACTGCCCCATCAGGGCGAGCCCCCACTGCGCGGTCGTGTACGCCGCCGGCCAGGAAGCCCACAGGCCGAAGACGGCCCATGCCAAAGCCAGGCACAGCAATCCCACGCCACGGCAGCGCCAAACAGGAGGACTCATATGACTGGGCGCCTCATCGCCGCCGATCTTGTCACGATGAGATTCCGTCGGACATCGCACGATGAATCCGGCACCTGTCCCGGCAATCACCGCCAGGACGATGGCCCACACAACCGTGACAGCCGACCACGCCTCCGGCCAGAGCGGCCACGTAACGGCTGCCAAGCCGACAACGATCAATCCGCCGGCAGTGCCGAGAGCCCACCCAGGCGCGCGCTTGCGATAGGAAACCGGCGGAACTGACTTTGAAACGTCCTGGCCCTCGCGGACCCTGTTTCGAGGATAGAGGGCCCATCCGGTCGGAAATGTCATGAGGGCCGAGGCCGCGACAACCAGCAGGCCGCCTCCAATTGCAAAAAGCCTGTCTCCGGCCAGAAGTCCCGCTCCGATACCGATCAGTCCGAGAACAAGAAACACACATCCGGCGGTGTACCCTGCCATACCGGCGGGCCGGCTGACCGCCACACGCGGCGGCTCGTGCTGCTTGGGTGTGAAACGGTCCACCCATTGTGTCTTCGTATCCGACAACCAGATGCGCATCGGCTCATACGTGGCGGCGTCCTGCTGCTGGATCAGCTCGGCAACAAGCTGGCGGGTCCTTGACCGTTCCCTGAGCCGCTGCGTGTTCAACAATCTCCCGAGTCTTGGCTGAAGGCACTTGAAGAAGTGGCAAAGACTCACGAGCGGCTCGCGCGAGCAAACCTGCTTGATGGTCTTCGCGACGGCCTCGGATACGTCGGCGCTTCCAGGGATATAGCCGCCGGCGCGGCCCCGCCGCTCGCCCGACGAGGCGGGCTTCGCCTCATGGGCCTTCTCACACACGATCGCGATCTTATCCACGAGCGACTTCGCCTGCTCGTCGACGCTCTCCAACCATCCGGCCGGCACGGTCCGTCCGTACAAATCCGCCAGGTCTTCCCGCGCTACCTGCTCGGCCACGCGCTCGGCCACGACGGACAAGTCCGGCACGATGGCGCGACAGCCGAACGAGCCGCACACGTTCAACAGGCTCTCCTTCGCGCCGGTCCTCGCACGCTCGTTTTGCCGCAACGGGCCGCGGCAGAGGAGCCCGTGATACAGAAGAAACTGGGCGGCAAGATGGTGCAGTTGCTCCGGCCTCTCGAACCAGACCTTGTCGGCGTCACATCCGTCAAGCAGATAGATCCGCTGTGCGAACGACGTATCCTGCAGGCGCGCCAGGAGCTGCTTCCAGGCACCGAACCATTCACTGTCGCTGGCGGAGCCGGTCACGGCGGTCCGGGCCGTCAGCCCGAGGACCGTCACATCGTGCGCGGGGTCGATCCGGCGAAGCACTTGCATCAGCCGCACCGCGGATGCCACGGCCCCTGAGACCGACAGGTCGACAACCACGTAGGAACTCATCCGGATACGCCCGGAAGACGCGGGATCAGCCCCCGGCTCTGCCGAGCGCAGCCGGCGCGCCAGAGAAGAAAGCGAGGCCGTAAGCTTGCCGTCATCATCCCCGATGAACTCCGACCGCTCGCGGATCAAGGGAGATTCAGGAAGCTTGAACTCGGAGATCCAGGGCCAGTCACAGGTGAACAGCTCCTCGCCGAAGGAATCGACGAGCACGAGCCCAAACGGTCCCCGGACCGGGACCGTCAGGCCCTTGACGGCGGACGAGAATTCCGCCAGTGCTTTTTCGGCGCACGGCCCGACGCCGACAAAAAGAATCGGCACGGGACCTATCACTCGGTTTTGGCCACTCCTCGCTCTCACGAGCTACCACCAGCCTTCCACGAATCTCATGCCCCTAACGCTTCGTACCATTTGCGGTCGCGGACTCCTCCTGGAATCGCTGCAGCTCGCTTCGACATTCGGCGAGCAGGTCGCGGACGATCCGCTGTTCACTGTCCGACAGGGCCGCCGCGCACTCGCCCATACTGTGAATCAGTCCTTCCGCCAGAGCCACGCAACGTCTGACTCCCTGGCGCACGGCGTCCGGCTCGACCAGCGACAGGTCCTGGAGGATCAGATCGATCCGTGAATCCGTTGCACCATGCAGCTCCGCCATGCGGATCCCGACCTCCGGGTCCTTCAAGGAATGCATCTGGTGTCGAAGCCGCTCGCTGATGGATCCGAGCAGCTTCCGAAGGGAGCCCACCCTGGCCGCATTGGTCTCGTACGCCCGCCTTTCCATCGTATCCTTGTTTAGCCCGATCTGCTCGCGCCAGTCCGCCAGTGCACTCTGAAAGGCGATGTACCAGTTCTTGTCCAGCCAGAGGTCCGAATACTCGAAGCCCATGCGCTTGACGTACTCGTCCGTGGCCGCCACGTACTTGCTGTACCGGCTGATGGCCTCCAAGCAGAAACCATATCGCAGACGGAGAATCTGAAGCCATTCACCGCTGAGGTGTCTGTAGTCCTCATCGACATTCGCTTCGCGCAGGCTGACCTCGCAGTTGTGGGTCAGCAACTGCGGGACGCAGGAGCTGGACACCTGCTGCGTCACGGTGACATCAAGCGGCGCGGCATACTTTCTGGATTTGGACAGATCGATTTTGGGCTCGGCCAGCCGCCAGATCTCGCAGACCCCACGGTAATACGGGTGCTCGTTCACGGACTGCGCACCGGCCAGCCCATTCCGGAAGATCTCCCAGCCGTGCGTCTCGATATTCCTCAGGAAGCGTTTCATGTCGCCGGTCAGCTTGCCCAGGCTCGCGGCCAGCCGGTCTTCCACGGCTCGGACGTCCGCCTCATCCGGCTTGGCCTCCCGGATGGCCAGAACGGTGGAAAACAGGACCGGTTTGATCAGGCTCTGCCGGAAGTCCCGGGCCGCCACCGCGTCCAGCGCCTCGTCGGACTCCAGGGACACGCACAGAGGCGTCGAGAAGAAATCCGCCAGCCGAGGCTCGACCGTGGCCGAATTCTCATTACGCGGACGACGCACCTCGCCGCTGGCCCGTCGCTGCCAGGCCAAGGCAACGAGCGCCTCCAGAGATTGCTTCCTGATGGCGAAGACTCGTAACGTTGTCTTCAGCGAGCCCATGCTGTCTTCATGCAGCAGCGCCTCCGCCAGGGAGTGCCAGTGAGCGTCAATCGCCTCACCGATGAGAGGCGTCACGTCGCTGCCGGTCCACGACAAGGGCGGGACCTTCAACTCCAGGCTTTCCAGCTCTCGCTTGACGTCGGCGAGAATCTCCGTGATGACGGAATTGATTTTGGGGGCCGCCGAAGCCTGCTTGTGACTGAGCAGTACCTCCAGACCTTCCACCCAGGCATCCAGGCACGCACTGACCTCGCTGACGGGCCGGAGCTGTTCGGCATTGAAGAAGTCTCTCTCGATCATTTCCGCGGCGCTCTCCAGCAGGCTCTCGATGGGCTTGCCCGGAGCGAGGACCTTTTCGCCCTCCTTGCGAGCCGCCGGGATGAGCGAGGTCTCCAGATGCCGCCGAACGCCCCGCACCACGCTTGACAAGACCTCCTGTGAAGTCCCGCGACCGGGCGGATCCCACCGGAACGACACCGCCGGCTGAATCAACTCACTGACCCCCGGAGACCCACTGAGGGTTGTCGCGATCCTTTTCTGGATCTCCTGGCGGTACTCCGTGCGGACATGGTCCGCGTCCTTGCCAATCGTCTCCAGCTCGGTGAGGATTCGAGACTCGATATTCGCCCGCCTGTGTCCGGGGGTCCCACACCAGAACCCATAGCTCGAGAAACACTGCCGGTGGTTGTTGACCGGATCTCTCTGCGGAAGGATTTCAGCCAGCTTGTTGTTCGCATCGGATCGGACCTGCTGACTCAGAGGTTCGATGGTCATGGCGCGGATCGCACGTGCGATGAGCCGAACCAGGTGCTTGCGGTCGCCGCTGCCCATATCGACCTGGCCGTTGAGCAGATACAGGAAGTTGAACGGGCCGGTGTCCTTTCGGAAACAATCCTCGCCGCTTCGGTCACTACGATATCGCACGCGCATATCCGGCCGGCGTTCGTCGCTGAGAAACTCGATCTGATCCAGCGTTGCACAGGCCGTACCCTCAAGTTTCGGGCGAAGCATCGGGTCCACTCGGAATGCATCGGGCAGCAATAGATGACCAACGACCTCGGCGGGCTTGGGGAATGACTCGCGCGACCACCACCGCAGATTGTACGCCATATCGATGAGCATGCCGGCCCCGGTGCCGCCGCAGACGCTGCTGGCAATGTGCACGGCCGGCGCACCGTCGGAGGCCAGGACGAACTGGTCCGGCTGCTCCTCCATGATCTGCTGCGTGCTCGTTCGCAGGCTGCTGAAGCGCGTCGCCACCGCCTCGTGGATAATCGTCTCACGTAGCTCGAAGAACACCAGCCGTCCGAGCCGCGGAATGCCCTGGCACCCGTAGTCGGCAAACGTGGCGTCCTCGCGGAATCCGCGCATCCAGTCCAGATGGGGATGGAATTCCGGATAGCTGGCGTTGTCTCGCACGACTTCGCCGACGTCGAGGTAATGAAACAGGTTGATGAAGTCGGAGAGAATCCCTTCCGGCGGCCCTCCCTCATCCGAGGCATCGGTATCAAGTTTCAGGAAGCGGATGAACGACGGGACATGCCCGAACAGCTCACGGATATAGTGCTCCGCCCACTGGCAGACCAGCACACCGGTGCCGCCCAGGCCCACGATCAGTGTGGGCCGCACCACGATTGGATTGTTACTCAGTCGCATTCTACTTTCCTCTTCTATCTCTCACAGCTTCAGTCTGCCGATCTTTGAGAACCCACCTCCGGGCCGGCCTCCTGCCAGCCGGCGGTCGTTGTTTCTGCGTCGTCGGATACGATCCTTCTGACCCGAATCGTCACGCGCATGGCTCGGTCAACGCCATCCGCCCAATACGGGAGATCCATATTGATGGATTTCACCTGCCCTTCCATCGGCAGATTGAGCGAGCCACCTTGACTTGACCAGGCGCGCCCGCCCCTGGCTCCCAGGCCGGTCCAGACACACAGCAGTCCGGTGCGCACGACCCGGGCATCGCCCCGGACCCTCGGGATGATGGCCGCCCACGCCCAGCGACGCGGATATACGGCATGCCGCACAACGTCCTGTATCGGGGCGACCACACAGGCAAGGCCTCGCATGAGAGCGCCAGCGAGTGCCGCCACAGACGAGTCCGTTCCGAAACCCGCCTGCCGGACCAGATTCCGTCCGGCGACGTCCCACTGAGTGCCGAGATATCGTATGTGGAACTGCACCTCTCTGGCAAAAGGCGTCTCATGCAAATCGAGCAGCACAGGATTATCGAGCCTAACCGGTTCCACGATGGCAACGTTCTCCTCCAAACGCATATCCAGGGCCAGCTTGCTCGGGCTCGGGACGAACCGTCGCAGGACCGCCGTAAGGGCGGCAGCCACGAGCAGCGCCATAAGAGGCCACCAGCACAACGGAATCACCCAGGGCGTATCCAGATTGATCGCGTAGACGTCGCTCCATTCGGCAATCACCCGGTCCGCCGGTGCGTTCTGCGGCTGACCGGCAGAAGGGCCGGACCGCGGTTGTCGGCGGTAGGCAACGGAGGCCACGAAGGAATAGCGCTCGCTCGCGGCGGGGCTCGGCCAGCCCCAGAAGCTCCAGCGGCCGCGCCGTGTCAGAACTCTCACGGCTTCACCCATTGCGCCGCCTCCGAGCTTGAAGACCTGCACATCCACATCCTCCGTCGTGGCCTCTTCTTGTCCCTGCAACCTTTCCAGAACACGGACGTCCGCCTGGCAACCCGTCGGGCCGGGATTGCGGTCGCGCCACACGTAGACCGTCGTCTCTGACGGGACCCATTGGCCCTCCAACTCCGGGGCGGCGCGAAACACAGGCCGCACCCACAGGTCGGTGGACCCATCGAAGGTCAATTCCGCCCCGCTCAACTCGGCCGCCCTGCCCGCTTTTCCACGACTGAGGACCAGCCGCTCCAGCACCGGTGGGATCACGCGAATATTCGGGTACTCCCACCTCAGAAACTCCAGCCCTTGCGCGGACAGCCGCAGGTACATGGCCCCATCGTTCAGTGCATCCATGGCCGGCAAGAATCGGGGCCCCTTCACCGAGAGCTGTTGCGCATCCGCCGTCCCCGGCCCCGCCGATGAGGCCGCGCCATCGAACCAGGTTTCGCTCTGCCCCGGCAACTGGAACTGAAATGCCACGGATTGCGACCGACTCAGGTCGATCGAATCCTGATATAACGTCACAAGATATTCGAAGGACCACTGCCGAACGCGGCTGGTCAGCCACGCGGGAGGGGCAATGGTCGGTTTCACCTCATGCCGGCCGACGGAGGCGAACACGGGCGTCACAAAGTACATCGCCCGACGACCCGACTGCGGATCCTGTCCCACGACCTCAAGGGCGTACTGGCCGACCTCGGTGATCTGAACCTCACGCAAGAACGAATCGTCCGCCGTGGGCCCGCCTGCATCGGAGAAGGCAGTCAGCCATGGGGCATTCGGGTCCGCCCGTCGCAGCAACCGCATCGTCGTTCTCCACGGGCTTGGCTGGCCGGCCGCTCCGCCGAGGCTCTGAACGCTCACGCGCAGGCGAGTGGACAATCGCGTCATCAAGACGGACAAGCCGCCGTCTCCTTTGACCCATTTGCGGGAGTCAAATACCGGTTCCTCTCCGCTGGGCGTCAGCCGATTGACCGCAACCGCCAGACGCGGCTCCCGGGCCATGATATGAGCGTAGGCGTGCTGTACGTCCGACCCGGCAGTCGCCTGCCTCGTCCGCGCCTCCGCCTTCAACTCGAGGGTCGCCCGGCCGGCAACCGTGGGTGTATATACGGCATGACCATTCAGCCTGCACGTCCTGGTCGAGCCTTCAACCTCCACGGCGAGCCACTCGATCGTATCGGTGATATTCTGCAGATCGGCGGTTCTCGACGTGACGGTGACCGTGCACGATTTCTTGAACTGCTCGATGGCCGCACTATGCTGTGGATCACCCGGCATATAGCCAGTGAACACCGCCCCCAACGACACTTCCACCGGCTCCCATGCATAGCCCTGGATGTCCGTCAGGGCGCCGCCGCCTACCATCAGGTCTTCGAGGACCACTCTTCGATCGTCTGTACGGAACTGGCCGCCCTGGAGCTTGATCTGCAGGGCGCGATCCGCGCCCGAAGGCTGCATCGTCACATGCACGTAGACGGGAAGGGTCTTCCCGGCGATCAAACCGGACACGGCTTGCTCCAGGCGCGTCTCATTGGCCCCCGGCGTCACCGGCATGTCTATGAAGATGGATTGGTCCACCTCCGGCCGCGGGATTTCAAAGCGAACGGCCGACACATTCTGATCGGACCGCCACTCCGCAGAAAACCGGACCGGTTCGCCACAGAACAACGTCTCCGAGACCGCCCCCCTTTGCCCATCCGAAGGCCCCTGCTGAACCGTCCACTTGAAGAGCCCTTCGGCCACCGGGTCCACGATGGCATAGGCTTTCAAACCACCCTGAACGTCCTCTACGGCATCGGTGAGATCGACCTCACATCGATCCGCCGGTGGTATGGGGATCGTGGATTCCACGAAGTACGTGGCTGTGATGGTCCTTCCCTCATAACCGCCCGTTTGCGGCGGTTCGAGCTGTCGGCTCTCCGGCCCCATTACCTGCATCATCCCCGACCGCATGTTCACGGTCCGAATCCGCGCCTCCTGAAGATTCTTCGGGAACAGGCGCAAAGTCCTTTCCACAAAACGCTGGAAGACCGGGAATGCGGAGATCTGCAACGGCTGCTTGTGAAACTCGCCCACCCATAGCGCCTCCCGCGGATCGCTGAACGTGCACTCGACGCGCATCGGGGCGGGCGTATAGACCAGTTGGAACTTGGGAAGCCGAATGTGCCGAATCCCCACGAACGTGCGGACGTCCACTTCGGCCCATCCCGTCAGTCGCTCCTCCCGCTCCACAAGGGAAACGAGGCTCGTAATCAGGTTGCCATCCGCATCCTTCTGCAGGGGCCATTGCGTCTGCGAAAGCGCCTCTAAATGCAGCACGCCCGACAGCGGCTCCACCTTGAACTCCCCCTTGCTGAAGGCCCGGAAGTAGACCTGCTGTCCACCCTGCGCGTCGACGCGGATGGTGGCCGCGACAGGAGGCACCTCTTGGAGCACCTCATCCCGTGCGCTCACGACCTGCATGCCCACACATTCCGAGTGCACGTACATGTCGCTCGTAAAATCCAGCACGGGAACATCCACATTGCTCACGGAGTCCCGCAACTGGCAAGTAAGCTTATACAGACCCGGCACGCCTATGGTAAACGGCTCCGTCTCATAGAGCCGTCCGGGAACGGTCCAATTCCCTTTCTCCAGGAGAAATGAATTCGTTTCAACGGCCGAGTTCCCCCGCATCCGAACCGACAGACCTTGCCCGCTGCCCAATGGTTCCTCACCCTCGATACCCTGCGCCCTCTTATGGCGCTCGATCAGATGAGCCTTCAATTGCACCTGTTCGTGAAGCCACCACGGCAGTTCAGGCGCCGCCTCCAGTCGCACCAGGAACTCGGGGATTCGGTAGATGCGCACGCCGGTTCGCGATTCCTCGCCGGGCCAGCGAAACTCCCACCGCCCCTGCCAGCAGCGATTCACCAAATTCCGCGTCTGCGGCCGCAGCAGAACGCTCGTTTGATGTCGAGACGACGGGATGATGTTGGCGCTAACGCCCGGGGCGGTCTCAAGCCCGCCGTTCCGGGCCAACGTGAGCGGCCCCGGACCGCCGGCCTCGGTCGGCGGCACGACCGTCACCGACTCGAATGCCGTTCCCACCATCACGATCGCCCAATCATACGGGCTGACGACAAGCTCATCACGAACGCGCATCCCCAGGCCAAAGGCATCCATCAGGATATCCGGGAAATCCATCTCTCGCGCGAGTCGATAGGCCTTGCCCCCCGTCATCAAGGCGACCGACTGCATCAGGTCCTCGGCGGCAAGATCCCTTCTGGACAGTCGTCCCTCTCCATCGCCGGAGCGAAAGGATGCCTCGTTAATCATGATGGGATACACCTCAATCTGCTGCTCGGCCAAGCGCTTGGCCGCACTCAGGATCGGTCCACCCCCCCGACTCAGTTCCTTCTCACTGTCGTACGGATCGCCATGGCTCAGGAGAATCAGCTTTCCGGGGCCCTGGCCGTATTTCTGGCGCGCAGCCCGAATCCGACTGGAGGCCCAGCTCATGCCCTCCGGGATATCCGTGTTGAACGTCCCCTGAAACTCGGCCGATCGAACCAGATTGCGGCACGCCGACTCACTCAGGTAGGTTTGTCCCCAGGGCAGCAGAGGTCCCGTTTCCTCGCTGGGCAGCGAATACCGCACCCTGTCCGAGAAGTGGGTCACTCCGACGTAGAGGTCGGAACGCAGGAAAGGCAGCAGTTGCAGGAAGGCCAACTGCCCCTCATCTCGAAGCGTCTGCCGCCTCCCGGCGGAATCCGACTCGGGAGCATCGACGCCCTCCATACTCCCCGAGACATCGACAGCAATGACAACATAACACGGCTCCGGCCGGCCGGAACTCGCCTCGGAGGCCCGCACGGCACCGACTTGTGCCGCTACCAGGGCTCCCATCAGGACTATGATTCTGAATAACCTGTTGTACATAACACCCTGCGCACGACCCGAACTTCGCAAGTCAGCTTCATCGTTCGGGTCAATCATATTTCTCTTGCGGATTGATAGGGTCCTGTCCCGGACCACTCGTCGTATTGCCAAAACCACCCACCTTGGACGTGTGCTTGATCTTGTCCTCTGCCGGGCCGGCCGGCTGTGCAGGGCCCGTGCCCGGTATGGAGCGTCCGGCAAAGAGGGCGGCTCTCGTTCCCTCGATCTCCCGGACCACGTCCTGCTCCCCGACACGCTGCTTCACCTCTTCCGGCATCGCTTCCACCCATGCCTCCAGACCGTTCAACACCTCCCGCTGGATCTGCGGCGAATCCTGCTGGCGGAATTCCGCTAAATACAGTCCCGTCACGACTCGTCGGATCTGCTCGCTGCTATCAAGTCCTGCATTGAGCAGCTCGGCATAACCTCTCCGGGCCTTCTCAAGCTCCGGCGGCCGGGCACTGAGGAACTGCTCGGCCTCGGTCAGACGCCGGGCCTTGTCGCAGGATTCCAGGAACAGATTGATCGGGTTGCGAGGATCGGCACGCCCCGGCACCTGCGTCTGTCCCGCCGGCCAGTGGTCGAGGCACTTCTCGGCGAGAGCCTTCACCTCCGCGATTGCCTCGGCGCCTCCCGCTGCCAGCTCAGACAGCAGCGTGGCCTCCACAGACTCCCACAATCGCACCAGTCGTCTCGTATCTGCGCCGATCCGCTGGAAGGCCCGTCCCAGCAATCGATCGGTCTGATGCATGGGGTCGCGGTCCCCGCCGCTCGGATCGTTCCGCTCTTGCGTCATTTTGTCAAACAGGCGAGTTGCCGTCGCCTGGATGCCGGCTCGGACCTCTACAGCCGCTTCCGCCGACTCACCGGATGCAGGCAAATGGAACAGGCCGAATAACGGCGCGACCGTGAGCCACAGATCCGGCTTGAGGCTCAGCGTTGCGGCCAGATCATCCTCCACACGATCCCAGGCAACGGGATCCGTCTGCAGGGCCGTCAGGGCGCTCTGGAGGTGGTACTGTCCCTGGTGCGCGTCGAGTTGATCTCGCAGGGCGGACCAGTCCTCAATCCAACCTTCGGGATCGTTCACATGACATTGTGACAAGGCCTGATATGCGGATTCGCAGACAGGTTTCGCCCGGTCGGTGGGCCAGTTCTGGCGCAGATGCCGCAACGGGCCTCGAATCCTCCTTCGGATCTCCAGCCGCTTCAATCTGCGCGCGTGCCGCTCCACACGCGAGGTCAGCTCATCCAGCAGGTCGGCCACTTCCTCGCCCGCCGGGGACGCCGCCTGGGCCCTGAAGTGCCGCAGCCGACGATCGAGGTCGGCGAACTCCCGGTCCGCCTGACAGGGATCGGTAATCCGGCAGAACTGCTCCACGGCCGAAACGACTCTGGCGCATGCCCTCTGATAATCGAACTGCTCGCTCTGCGCCTCCATCTGCACAATTCGCTCGAGCTGCGCATCCATCCGCGCGAGCAGACCGGCGAACCGCCCGCGCCGATTCAGCGAAGACAGAATTCTGCGCTGCACGTGCAAACGTGATTTTGCAAGCTCATAGTGGCTCAGAGCCAAACGGTTTTCGATATCCGCCAGTTCTTCCTGGGCAAACCGCTCCGCCTGACTCACCGGGCTTTCCAGCCTCATGAGGCACGCGGGGACATCATCACTGAGCAGCAGACTCGCCGCCTCTGCGTAGTGATCGTGCCCGCTGAAGACAGGACGATCCGGCTTCTCGGCGTCACCGTCCTGGCCGGAACCGCTATCGCTGTACCGGCATTCCCATAAACGCAACTGAGACCCGGCCCACGACATCCGTTTCGCCGCCTGGGGCGCCTCCGCGGCGGTCAGCCCGTGCGCCTGCGCCGCGAGGCGCGCCGTCATTCTGTTGAGCCGCCCGTACAAGGGGTCTCGCAGAATCAACAGCCCTCCGTCGGGCTTCGCCGCGTGATTCGGCTCATTCGCACGCCACTCGGGATTCTCCTCATCCGATTCGGGTCCGAGCCAGTAGGTTCGGACCTCTTCCGGAAGCTGCGAAAAGCAATCGGCCAATTCCTCATCGACGGCTTGCGTGAGATTGTCGCCGCCGAGGGCAACGTTGATGAGATTCAGAAGGTTGAAACAGGCAGCCGGCAGGCCCGTCGGCGTCAAACCGGTGGCGTTCAAATCCATCGGAAGCGCCACTTGCGCCAGATCCTGGATCCCTTCGAGCCGGCCCAGGCGGATGCGCAACACGCCCCGGTTGTTATAGGCCAGCAGACGCAGATGGCCCTCGCGTGAGGCGGTTTGCAGAAATGCATCATAGTAGCCCATGGCGCTCTCAAAGCGGTCCGTTAGCTCGTTGAGCCAGGCGGCCGTCCAGAAGAAACGGGCCGCGATGTGAGGGCTCCCCCACCGCCACCGGCACAGATCCTCCACCCGGAGGCGAAGCTCGTGCACGTCCACGACCGAGGACTCCGGCCCGTACAACGACTGAATGCGCTGCAGCAGTTCCCCCGTCAACGCCTCGCAATACACGACACCAAGGGACTGCTCGAGAGACTGCTCGGAGGCCCCGCTCGAGGTCCTCGCCGGATTGCGCCGCTCCACCGTGCCGTCCAGCACCATCCGCGCCAGGGCGACCGGCGCCGTTTCCACTTCGCGACCGTCGATACGAACACACAGCATAGATTCTGGCCCAAACGTGCCTGAGGCCCTCACGAACGGGCCTCAAGCCTTCTCTTACCCCATCCAGTGCGTGGCACCCATTCGGTTACCCCACGAATTTCAACATATTATCCACCCCGCCCCGCGCCACTTGCGGCCACACGATCCACACAAGGCTAACCGCAGGATGGGGATCTGAAAGCCAGACGCAGTCAAACCGAAACAGTTATTTTAGCACCTATATCGGATTCTGTCAATTCGGTGATAAGGCGAATCCTGTAAGGAATTCGCGGCCCGCTCCGCGAGCGTACAACGGCCGCGTCACCACTAAAAATCAGGCCGTAGGGTTCCGCCGTCAAGGGTTGCGGGCGGCCATATTTACGGACCTTCATATCCAATGCTCGACTCCGCGCGATCAGCCGGCAGGTTTTTGGCTACCTGCGTAAATATGCGTCAAGATTCGTTCTCTCTCGCTGCGTGTCATCCCCGGGGTCCGGCAGCCATTCTGCCGGACGTTCCCTGCTATAGTCAGGCCGCCAAATCACCGAAGAAGCCTCAAGCGAATCTCAATGGCTGGACCGTTCACTCGGACCTGGGGTCAAGGACAGGAGGAATCGTGATGACTCGGATGTTTTGCACGCTTGGGGAAGCCGCACAAGAGCTCCATACCACCGAAGAGCAGATCGAAACGATGCTCGGCGAAGGCATCCTCCCGGAGTTTCGGGAAGGAGCGCATCGTCTTGTGAGAGCGGCTGATGTCGGCGTCCTGGCCACCATGAAGAACAGTGGCCCGCCGCCGGTAAGACACGATCCCGGACCCGAGCCGAGCCACGCTTCGAATGTGAGGCTCCCGCGCTGTGCGGCCGCTACCGTTAGAGCGCCGGGCCACTGGAGCACAGGTCCGAGAAACACGCGGCCCGTCCGGCGGCGAAAAACGTCGGCGAGTAAGACTCAGCAAAGGCGGCCATCCCCCTCACGGTCCGGCGCCCGGCGCGAGAGAAAGCCGATTCCGCCCGAAGCACAGGCACAACCGCAGAATTTATCGGTCCGTCAGTGGTTCTGGACCGGTCTAATCCAGGATCGTCCTCTGGCGATTGCGATCCTCTCCGGCCTTGTGCTGTTGGCCCTGGCGTCACTGGTCGCCGGCGCGTGTGCCCTTGCAGAGGCATTATAGGAGCTCTCCTGCGCACGCCCCATCGGCTTTCCCGCACGGCAAAAAAAAGAGGGAAACCGGCGTCCCCCCTGTACCTTGGTAGGTTGGGCAACCTGTTTCCCAGGATGTAGGAGTAGGAGAAGGAGTACTGGATCTATCCCCATAAAGTATGTGTCATTTTCCGGGCGAGGCAAATCTGAAACTGAAAAAAAGCCGAACCCGTCCGGGCGGATCGCATTGGCATTCTACCCAGGCGTGCGCCACCACGCGCAGACAGCGCGGGTGAAGAACACGTCGGCGATACCCGGGTGTCTTTCGGCCCTTCGACGCTAAAGACCACCCGCCAAAGGACCGATATGCATGGTGTAAGAGAGGGTCCGGATACGATGAGAACATTTGCCGTTGTCAATCAGAAAGGCGGTTGCGGCAAGACGACGACCGCCGTGAACCTGGGCGCCGCTGCGGCCGAGCAGCACCGGCGCGTCCTGCTGATTGACCTCGATCCCCAGGCACACGCGACCATCGGTCTCGGCCTGGATCCCGACACGCTGGAACGAACGGTTTATGACGCGCTCACGCGCCCGGGCATCGGGCTGGCCGACGTGCTCGTGCCGACAACGGACGGACTGACCCTGGCGCCGGCCAGCATCATGCTGGCGGGCGCGGAGATCGAACTGTTACAAACGCCCGGCAAGGAGCTGATCCTGGGCAGGCAACTAAAATCCGTGAGCGATCAATATGACATCTGCATCATCGACTGTTCGCCCTCGTTCGGCCTGCTGACGATCGACACGCTGGTCGCATGCACCGACGTCATCGTCCCCGTCCAGGCGCAGTATTACTCGCTCGAAGGTCTCCGAAGAGTCATGGAGACCATCCGTCTGATTCGCAGACGCTTTCGTTCGTGTTCCGCTGAGCACCTCAACATCCTCCTGACCCTCGTGGAAGACCGGACCACCGCGAGCCGGCAGATTCAACTGCAGGTGCGAGAGACTTTCGGCCCGCTCGTCCTCCACACGGCGATCCACAACGACGTCCGGCTGTGCGAGGCGCCGAGCGCCGGCCAGGCCGTCACCAGCTATGCTCCTCGAAGCCGCGGCGCTATGGAGTACAGGGCCCTGGCGGCCGAGATCTTCGGATGCCCCAGATGCGTGGAGCCCATTCGCCGAGGCTCGACGCGAAGAGGAGTCCAGAAGGATTTGTCCGCACTGTTCGAGGGCGTGTGGACGCTCGATGACAATGCGCCGGAGAAAGACAAAGAGACCGCAAGCACAAGCAGCAGACCCTCCGAGGCGCCGGCGCCGCAGGCGAAGGTCGTGCCTTCAAGTACGTGAAGAAAGCAGCCAATGATGGTGTTGCCATGACAAGCACTCCGAAACGCGGCCTCAAGCCGGACCGTGCCCCTACCCGTCAGCCTGGAGAAACGTTGAGAGTCACGCTGCCGGGCAAGGCCTATCAGCGAGGCAACCGCTGGTGGTGGTGTGTGAAGCTGCCGGGAGAAGAGAAGGCACGATCGCGACCGTTAAAGGCCCAGGAGGCCAAGGTCGCCGTCTCGGACCGCAAGGAGGCGGAGGCCGTCGCTCTTGAGATCTGGGAACAGGCCGTCCGAGAACAGGCGGCCAAACAAACAAAGGCCCAAAGCACTCAGACCATCGCCAGGCTCAAGGCCCAGTTCCTGGATAAGGTGCGCCAGTACACGGAGATTATCGAAAGCGCCAAAGCGAAGGCCCAGGCCGAAGCCCGAACGAGAGCCCAAGCCGAGCTAAAGCTGAAACAAATCAACGAGCAGAGGACGCTTCGCACGGGGTCCTGCGAGTGCTGCGGAGCCGCGGGGCTTCCTGTGATGGAACTTAGGCGAATCGATTCAGGGCAACTCCTTTGTCCACGCTGCCTGGAGGCACTGCGAGCCGATGCGTCGCGCATCTTCTCTCCCGCCCTTGCCGAATGTTCAACTCCGTGGTAGGCAAGCGAGTCTCTACGCCTTGACGATCTTGGAGCGCCCGGCGCGGACCTTGGCCGTGGCGTTGCGCGTGTCGACAACGAGCCGGGCGTGCTTTACGATCCAATCGTAGTCGTAGTCGCTGTGATTGGTGGCGATCAGCACGACATCGTAGCCGGCGAGCATTTTGGCCGTGAGCGTCTTGCTCTTCATCCGCAGATCGTATTGGCGCTGCCTGTGCGTCTGGGGGATGTAGGGATCGCTGTAATCGACTTTCGCCCCCTTGTCTTTGAGCAACTCAATCAACTCCAGGGAAGGCGACTCGCGCACGTCGTCGATGTCCGGCTTGTAGGCAAGACCGAGCACGAGCACGCGCGAGCCCTTGAGGCTCTTGCGCCGCTCGTTGAGGGCGTCGATGACCCTCGCGACCACATAGTGCGGCATGCTCGTATTGATCTGGCCGGCCAGCTCGATGAACTGCGTGGCCATGCCGTACTGACGCGCCTTCCAGGTGAGGTAGAACGGATCGATCGGAATGCAGTGACCGCCGAGTCCCGGACCCGGATAGAACGCACTGAACCCGAATGGCTTCGTGCCGGCCGCACGGATCACTTCCCATACGTCGATTCCCATGCGATCGAACAATATCTTCAGCTCATTGACGAGGGCGATGTTGATGCAACGATAGGTGTTCTCGAGGATCTTCGCCGCCTCGGCCACCTCGCAGCTCTCGACGGGCACCAGCGTCTCAATGGCCAGGCCGTACACCTCCAGGGCGCGTCTGAGGCTTTGCTTGCCGCAACCACCAACGACCTTGGGGATTGTGGCGGTCCGGAACTGCCGGTTGCCGGGGTCTTCCCGCTCCGGGGAAAAGGCGAGGAAGAAATCCTCCTCAACCTTCAGCCCGGACTGTTCGAGGATCGGCAGCATGACCTCGCGCGTCGTGCCGGGATACGTCGTGCTCTCGAGCACGACAAGCTGGCCCTTGCGAAGATGCTTCGCGATCGTATGGGCCGTGGACTCGACGTACCGAAGGTCCGGCTCACGGTTCTTTGTCAGAGGCGTCGGCACGCAAATGAGAAGCGCATCCGGCTTGGACAGTTGGGTCATGTCATCCGTGGCGCGGAACAGGCCCGCTCCAATCATCTCGGCCATTGTCTCATGCGAGATATGCTTGATCGGACTGCTGCCTTTGTTGATCAAAGCTACGGTCTTCGAGTTGATATCGAATCCGAGCACCCTGGCGCCGCCGCGACAGAACTCGCGCGCCAGGGGCAGCCCTACATACCCGAGACCAACAATCCCCACGCAGGGGCCGCTCTTCGGCGGATTCACTTCCTTGCGTTTCGCCACGAAAACCTCCATCGGAAGATCAGACATCAAAGATCAAATAGCAAAATCACGGACTCGACGGGTGACGCCCTCAGGCACCCGGCACTGGCCAACCATCACCCAGCCCTGCAGGCCTGACGCCGCCACACGATCTGGGGCATTCTACATATTGCTTTGTCATTTGACATCCTGCATTTTACTTTTTGCATTACCGCCCGCCCCCCTTCTCACAAGAAAGATCGCACAGGCCCCCGCGATGCCGATCAGGTCGAACGCATAATCGGCAAGGCTCGCATACCGGTTCACCAGGGGCTGCGTGATCTCGTCCAGCGCGCCGACCACGGCGAGCGCCACCAGGACAATCAGCAGCAACAGCGGACGGACGGGCCTCCGGAGCGAGCAAAGAAAAAGGATCGCGATCAATCCGTAGGCGGCCGCATGCTCAACCTTATCGAGCAGATTTCGCTGCAACACCCTCGGCAGGGCGTCATTCGGAATATGGGTAAGCGCTAGCAGACAAGCTGTGCTCAACAGCGCGACCGCCATCCATCGCGCGTGAAACCGGGATCTCAAGCTGTTCTCCACCATGTATGCGTCCGAGAAGCCTGTCACGAGCTCAGTGCGCGCGTATGCTCTTAGCGGGACCCTCCGTTCTGCACATAGGCACGTTCGCGGAAGCATATGAGATCGCCGTTGGCCGTGGCCAAATACAGCCGTCCGCGAGCGGCGGCCATGCCGTCAAATACCGGCAGGCCCTTCAATTCATATCGAGCCAACGGCTCCCCATCGGCGGTCGAGACGGCTAACAGCAGGGCGCCTCTCTTGCCTTCGAGAGCCGCGGCCTGCTCCGCGAGGTTTCGCCGTACCTGCGCGTCATCAATCCGGCGAAACGCCTGCTCCTCGTCGATCAAGTCGGGCGCCCCGGCGACGAACAGCGTCTCGCCGGCAAGAACCATCGCGCGGGCAATCAGCGGCAGTTCCCTGGTCCAGCGGTGCTCGACAAGAAAGTCGGACGCCGC
>CBFDDG010000030.1:0-18309 GCA_965603505.1 uncultured Phycisphaerae bacterium
TTCTCGACCCACTGCTCGATCGTTTCGGCGCTGACGCCGGCATACTCGGCCGCCTCTTCCACCGTCTGAACGAGCTGTTCGGCCTCGAGTTGATCCAGGTCCTCGTCCTGCATGAGCTGACCGGCCTGCTGATCGGTCAGTTGCGTAACCCAGTGCACGAGCTCGACCGTCTGCATTTGGCCTTTGGAATCGATGTACTCGGCCGAACAGACGGCGCGCACCCACATCTGCCCCGTGGCCGGCTCGGGAAACCCTTCGATCACCGTTTGCCACGAGAGGTCGGAGTACTCGTCGCTCATTCCGTATTCGACGGTTTCTTCCACGGAATCGGAAACGAGGACCTTCTCCAGGTTCTCGCGAGCAAGCCGGAACGCCTCCATGCGCAAAGCCGAATCCGCCGCCGAACTCACGCAACGATTCATCACCAGCAATACGCTCGAGCTGACGAGCGCCAGGATGCCCAGGGCCGTCAGAACTTCCAGAAGCGTGAACCCGTCGGCGAACGGCCGACGGCCGATGGCTTCAGCAATGCCTCGATTGTCTGCTTTGCAGCTCATCTTCGATTATGGGCCCAAAGGCCCTCACCATTAAAGAAACGGGACTTCATCTTTGGCTTTGGGCGTCATCAACGCCGGATCGCCCTGGACCAACTGAACGATCGGAGTCAGCCGACTGACCGTCACGGCATACGACTGCTCGCTTTGATCGAGGAAAACGACCTTGCCGCCGTACTGCCAGCCCGCATGGCCCACCCGAAACTTCGCCCTGTCTTCATTCGTGTAGTCGGCGTCGTCAAACTCTACATACGCGACCCGACAGTTGTTGCCGAACCAGCCCTGCGTAATGATCTCCTCATCCAGCACATCTGACAGGTTCGAGGAGGTGATCTCCCGCAGCAGATAACTCTGCTCCGCCAGGTCAATAATCACTTCGTACCGCCGATGGCTTTCGGCGGCACTGGAAGCCGCCATCTGCATGGTGGAGATGAAATCCTGCACCTGTGATTTGAAGGTGCTGCGCCGGAGCACGCCGAACAGGTTCACCTGCGCCAGCATGACGAGCAACCCGATGAAGGACATCACGATGAGCAGCTCGACGAGCGTAAACGCACCCGTACGTCCATCACCCGGCTGATGTAGGATCGACCTGGATCGTGATGACCCATCGCCGCTCCGCTGGGCATGGAGCCATTCAGGAAGCATCGGTGCTGTAAAGATCCGCATCATAGCCCTCGCCGCCTTCCTGAGCGTCGGCTCCCAGGCTCTTGATCACGAACGGCTTGCCGCTCTCGGGATACAGCTCGTAAATGAACTCATTTCCCCAGCCGTCCATGGGAAGATCGGTCGTATCCAGGTAACCGCCGGGCTGCCAATTCATGACATCCGTGGGAGGCTCGATGAGAATCGTGAGCCCCTCATCCTCGCCGGGCCAGCGACCGGTATCCATGTGGAACTGGTTTACGGCACTGTGCAGAAGTCGAAGGTTGGCCTTGGTGGTTGTCACTCGCCCCTTGTCCACCTGGCCTACGAAGTTCCGCACAACCACTGCCATGAGCAGGCCGAGGATGATCAGCACAGCCATCAGCTCGACCATCGTGAAACCACTCACTCGTATTCTTCTGTTGTCCTTCATACTCCTTCTACTCCCAACGAGACCTAAAACTCCACTGCCGAAATTCGCAGGATCGGCAAAATCGTTGCATAGGCGATCAGGCCGATGACCGCCGCCATGACGATAATGATAAGCGGTTCGATGGCGGCGCTCAAACGTTCGATGACAACATCCGTCGAGGCCTCCAGGTTCTCACTGATGCTCTTGAGCATCATTTCGAGCTCGCCGCTCTTCTCTCCTACAGCCACCATGTGTGCGATGGCGGGATCGATCACGCCGCTGTCACGCAGCGGGGTGCCAATGTCAGCTCCGGCCAGAATGCGCTCGCGCGCCTGCTGGATGGCTCGTTTCATGAGCGTGTTGCCCGTCGTCTCGGCGACGACGCGAAGCGACTCGGCCATCGCCAGGCCCGAACCGATCAACGTTGAGAGCGTCGAGGCGAACCGTGCCACGACCCGCTGCTTGATGAGCGGCCCGAATACAGGCAGGGACAGTAGGAATCGGTCGCGCAGATACGCGCCGCGCTCCGTTCGGAAGAAACGTTTGAACAGCAGCCCAAGGCCGGTGATGCCCCCAATCAGGATAAACACCCGCCAGCTCGTCAGGATGTGACTGAAGCCCATCAACTGCTGTGTGATCCACGGCAATTCCTGGCCGGCCCGCTGAATCTGCTCGCCGATCGTCGGAATCACCTTCGTCGTCAAGATGAGAATGGCGGCAAGGCAGAAGACCAGCAGAACGATCGGATAGATCATGGCCGTCAGCACCTTTGACTCCACCCGCTGGCGCTTCTCCATGAAGGTCGCAATGGTCCTCAGGCTCGCTCCCAGCGTGCCCGTCACCTCGCCGACGCGAACCATGGCCACGTAGATCACGTCAAAGTAGTCGTCGTAATCCTTCATGGCGTCGGTAAACGATTCGCCGGTCACGACCCGGTCGCGGATCTCCGTCAACGCGGTCTTGAAGCGCGGGTCGGAGGTCTGCAGGGTCAGGACCGACAGGGACTCGGTCAGCTTGATCCCCGAGTTCAGCAGCGTGGCAAGCTGCTTTGTGAAATCGATGAGCTGCGATTTGCTGGCCCGGTGCAAGGCCGCGAAGAGGACATGCCGGCTCTCAGCGGCCGAGGTGACCTCGGTGATGGACGAGGGATGTACGCTGCGCACGCGCAACTGCTTCCGCGCGGCAAATGGGGTCTCGGCGGTAATCGTCCCCTTGACCTTCTTGCCGGTGCCTGCGATCGCTATATACTGATATCTCGGCATAGGGAAATCCGTACGTCCAAGCCGCTAAAGCACATCCGCCTGCGTCACTCTCAGCACTTCCGCGACGGTGGTCACGCCGGCGAGCGCCTTGCGGGCCCCGTCCATACGCAGCGTCTGCATATCCGCCTCGAGAGCGACCTTCTTGATTGTACCGGCGGTTTCCTGTTTGTATATGAGTTCCTGGATCTTATCGCCGATGAGCATGACTTCGTAGATTCCGGTCCGGCCGCGGTAGCCCGTATTGAAGCATCGGTCGCAGCCCGCCCCCGTGTAGAACCGGGCATCCCGGTGATCTTCCAGAGACCCCAAGCCCAGTTCGCTGAGCTCCTGCGCCGTGGGATGTGCCGGTTCCCGGCAGTTCGGGCAGATTTTTCGCACGAGTCGCTGCGCGATGATGGCGATCAGCGAGGAGCTGACCAGATAGGGCTCGACGCCCAGATCCAGCAATCGGCTGACCGCCCCGGCGGCGTCATTCGTGTGAAGCGTGCTGAAGACCAAGTGACCCGTGAGCGAGGACTGGATGGCCATGCGCGCGGTCTCCACGTCGCGAACCTCGCCGATCATGATGACGTCGGGGTCCTGACGCAGCACGTGTCTGAGCGAGGTGGCGAAGGTCATGCCCTTCTTGCTGGCCACCTGGATCTGGCTGATTCCCTCGAGCTGATACTCGATGGGATCCTCAATCGTGATGACGTTCTTCTCTGCCGAGTTGATCCGGTTCAGGTAGGCATAGAGGCTGGTGCTCTTGCCGCTGCCGGTCGGCCCGGTGACGAAGATCACGCCGTGGGCGCGGGTCAGCAGCGAGTCCAGCTTCTTCAGGTCGTCCGGCCACAGCCCCAGCTCGTCCAAGCCATACACGCCCGAGCTCTTGTCCAGAATACGCAGCACGCAGCGCTCGCCGAAACTGGTGGGAACGGTGCTCACACGCAGATCGACCTCGCGCTGGCCGAGACGAACCGTGGACCGGCCGTCCTGCGGCAACCTGCGCTCTGCGATGTCCATGCCCGCCATGACCTTGATCCGAGAGATGATCAGCGGCAGGACGTTGCGGTTCAGGCTCAGGACGTCGTAGAGAATGCCGTCGATCCGATAGCGGATTTGGATTTTCGTCTCGTACGGATGGACGTGAACGTCGCTGGCCCTCATCTGCAGCGCCCGGAACAGGATGTCGTTCACGAGCCGGATGACCGGCGGGCGGTTCACGACGTCGAGCAGGTCATCGGAGGCGGATACCTCGTCGACCAACTGGTCCAGGTTCTGCGAATCCAGCTCCTCGGCGACCTCCTCGATCACGGTGTTCCGCTGCTGATAGGCGGCGTCGATGGCCGCCGTGATGGCGGTTCGTGTGGAGACGGCTGGCTTGACGGGCATCCGCGTCATCTTGGAGACGTTGTCGAGAAGGTTCATATCCAGCGGCCGCGATAGCACGACCGTCAGCTCGCCGTTATCCTCTTGGGGCTTGACCCCGACCAGGTGATGGTGCTGGGCGTAGGTAGCGGGGACGCTCTGAACGAACTCCGAGGGAACCGACTGGTCTGATATCTCCGTCAGATACGACCAGCCCAGCGCCTCTGCGAACAGCTTCAGGATCAGCTCCTCCGTGAAGTACGGGCACGCAAGCAGGACCTCGTCCAGCCGGCCCCGCCCCCTGTTCTCCTCAAGGTACTGAGCCAGTTGCTCGGCGTTGAGCAGCCGCGTCCTCTTGGCGGTCTGTATGAGCAAATCCTTCATGCCGGTATCGACCCTTCGATTCAACAATCGCCATCACTCCGCGTCGAGTACCCTGGGTGGATCGACGGGCGTCGGATGGATGCCGGGCCAATCCTCGTGACGCTGAAATTCCAGTTCGTGCCTCTCAAACGCCATTCGGTTTCTCTCGGATATGGCTTCGAGGTCTCTCATGCTGTGCTCCGCCGTCTCGGCAGGTCGAATCACCTCCGCCTTGACAAAGACATAGAGTTTACTCTGCGTGTCTTCGTTGTCGATGCTCCGGAACAATCCGCCAATAATGGGAATGTCGCCCAGGAGAGGCACTTTCGAACCACCCTTGTTTTGATTCATCTTCATCAAGCCGCCCAGGATGACCGTGCTGCTGTTGGGCAGCGTCACCTTCGTGTCTACGGTATTGGACCTGGTGTTCGGCGGCGGTTGTTGCTTGTTCGGGCCGACCGCCGGGGTCTTGAGAAAATCAGACCGGGTCAGCACTACGTCCAGCCGCAGCAGGTCCCCTTCGCTGATATGGGGCGTAATATCCAGTGAAATGCCGGCTTCGTACGGGTTGAAGTCCACGGACGTCTGGACCAAGGTACTCTGAGGACCGGCGCTACCGGTTGAGACCGGGATCGCGGACGACACTTCGACGTACGTGGTGTCTATCGTCTCGATCTTGCCCGCCTCATTGTCATTGACCAGCAGCTTGGGCTTGGCCAGCACGCGCCCGTAGTTCTTCGACTGCATCGTCTCCAAAAGCGCTTCGACTTGGGCGTCCCCGTAGAAGGCCGTGAGCGTCCCACTGCCCCATTGGACGAATCTGTCGAGTGCGCTAGCGCTATTGGGATCGCTCCTCTGAGTCCTCAGGTCCGTGTCGGTACCGTTTGCAAGGACATTCAGATCGTACGTAAAGGCATCCGATTTCGTCACCTCAACGAGCGTCACATCGATCAGGACCTGCGGGCGACGCTTGTCCAACTGCTCGATCAGGGTGGAGATCCATTCATGGTGCTTCTTTTTGGCGTAGACAATGAGCGAGTACGTATTCGGGTCGGGAACGATCCTGATCTTCTCTTCCCTGCTGACGACCGTCTTCTCGATCTTGCCTTCCCTCTCCTGCTCGACCGTTTCCTGGATCAGGCTCTCGAGAATTTCCGCCAGGTGGGCGGGGGAAGAGTTTTCGAGGGGATAGATCTTGTACGGGATCTCATCGAGGAGCATCTCGCTGTCGACGTACTCGATGATGGCGGTAATCTTCGCATGCTGCTCGGGGGTGGCGTTCACCAGCAGGGCGTTGGTGGATTCGACCACAACGACCTGCGGCTCTCCCACTAAGCCCTCTTGGGTCAGTTCCGTGGCCTCGGAGACCTCCGGCGTCGGGGTCGGTACGGTCCTGGGCTGGCCCGGCACCTGGCGGGGGGTCCTGCCCCTTCCCGTGATCCTCGTGGAATCGTATTGCGTCTCCGGCAGTCGGCTGATGATCCCCAATTCCTGGAGTTTTTGGGCCACTTCCTCGGCGTCCACGTGCTTCATCGGGTAGAGCTGCAGGGCGCGCAGGTCCTGCTGCTCGACGTCGAGGGCTTCGACCAGATCCTCCACAATGGCCAACTGCTTCTCAACACCGATCATGAGGACTCTGTTGGTTCGTTCATCGGCATCGAGGTACACGCCCGGCTTGGGCTCCTGGGCTTGCTGCCTCCCTGTCGCGGCGGCGCGGGCCCGCGCGGCAGCGGCCTGCGCCGCTCGGATTTGCGCCAGACGCGTCCGGTACTGCGCATCCGACTCATTGGGGAGTTTCCTGGTCGATGTCGAAGTCTGCGGCTGCGCGACGGTCACGGTGACATTCTCAAGCTGTTCCGCGAGCGCCTTGACTTTCTCCGTCAGGGTCTTGGCCATGGTGTATCGCAACTGCCGGAACCGGAACTTCCTGGGCTCGCCGGGCCGATCCACCAATTGCAGCAGCCGCTCGACACGCTCCATGCGATGCGCGTACGCCGTGACAATCAACATGCTCCGATCCGCAACCGGCACGGTGCCTACACTGAGCCTCATGCTTTGCAGGAGATTGTCGGCACTGGCCGTGTCGATGTGCTCGAGCTCGAACACGCGGGTGATGATGATGTCCCCGGCATCAACGCTCGGTGCGTTCGGGTCCACCAGCGTCGGATCGGCCTCCATGGCCTTTGCCGCAGGCACGATGGTCACGACGTTGCCCTTGTGCCGTGTCATCACGAAGTTGTTGAACTTCAGGACCGATTCGAGCAGCAGATACAGATCTCGGATGCTCATCGATCCTCTCAAGTCTCCGTTGAGCTTGAGAGTCACTTCGCCCTTGATCTCGTCCGGATTGTAGATGTAAGTCAGCCCCAGATACTTGCCCACCAAATCCACGAGCTGGATGATCGGCAATCTCTCGGGCAGCATCAAATCGATCTTGCGGTCCCCATTCGCGAAATCGGGGGGCCGGTACGCGGAGGCCGACGGCTTCGCTGCTTCCGTCAGATCGAATATCGCGGCACCGTCGTTCGGATCCACGGCTTTTGGCTCAGCGGCAGGCGGCGTCTCCTGCGTTGGCTCGGGCGGCACAAGCTGCCCCGGCTGAAGACTTACGGACTCCTCGGCGACAGGCTCCAGGGATTCCTCCGGCCGCAGGTCTTCCTGCGGCTCCGCGCCGACGGGTACAGCATCCGCGGTTGGCGGCTCGGCCGCCGGTTCGTCGGACTGCCCCAGAGGCAGACTGCTGCTTACCTGCTGACCGTCAACGTCTGAAACGGAGGCGGGCCGTACGTCGGGCTGTGATTCAGACAAACGCTGGGCCTGTAGTTCGGCCGCACGCCGACGCATCTCATCAAGCTTCTGCTGCATCTCCTTCGGCAGCACGAATTTCTTTTGGCTGCTGTCGGACCCGCCGGAGGGTGTTCTCTTCCTCTCCTCGACCGGCCCCTCGGAGATATGGTCCGCCATCGCGGTCGCCTGGATCGTCTCGGTGATTCTGCCCTCGCTCGCGGGCCGGGCCAGCGCCTTCCGCTGGCGGAGGACGTCCGGGCCCAATTCTACGGCGACCCGGATGTCCTCGAGCTGGAAGATGGGAGCGATCGCCACAAGGGAGCCATTGTGAACATCGAGAATCGCTCTCATCTTCGTCTTGTCCTTGGGGGGCTGTGTGAACGTCCCTATCGATATGCCGCCCACGGCATCGGCAATCTGCTCGTTGGAAAGCAGTGCTTGCGGCGCCGAGGCGGGTCCGAGTTCCTTGATGTCAAATTCGGTACGGGTATCCACGATATCCAGAATGGCAATCGCCTTCTGCAACTCGCTTGGTTCGGCGGTGACCAGAAGCGCTTTCGTGCCGGGCAGTTGGGAGGCGGTCCCAATAGCGAGCCGCCCCAGGAACTCCCGGGCCTTCCCCGGCGAGATCTGCGTCAGGGGGATGAACTCGTGACGTGCTGTCCCTGACGAGGCGCTCTCGTCGAGGGCAAACAGGGGTCCGCCGCACAGAACGAGAACTGCCAGGAGGGTCGCGCCGGTGGCACGAAAAAACGCGTTGGCCCGCGGCTCTCTCGTTGCACCAACTCGACCGAACGAGCACCGAGAGACTAGTCCGTCAGTGCCACACTCCCTTCGGAAGACATGCCATTCCGTCATCGTTCGTTACTCCAAGTCACCCTACTCCGCGTTACTTCTACAACCTGATTCTGCACACGAAAAGATGGCCTTGCCGCATCCGAGCCGCTCTGCAAACAACAACTCCGTGCCAGCGACCAACCGGGTGCGCGGCGCCATCTACATAGTCAGACAGGTCTGAGGATGAAAAGTTCCCGCTTCGGCCACAAAAAACCGTCTTTTCAGCATTGATTGACCGATGCGGACGTTCGCCCACTCGCGGAGTGCCAGCGCCAACCCGTATTGCCTGTGCCGATCACCACCAGATTGCCTCTCCGGTCTGATAATCCGCTGCCATGCGCGGGCGAATGGCTCAATGGGTGGGGAATTATTCCCCTGTGTGTGCGGGGATTCGTGCCCACAGAGTCGCGGCTCACGATGCTTCCGTTACAGGACTTATTCGTCTCGCGTCGGGCGGGGGGCGCTCAGCCTCCTCAGGAACTCGCGGCGTCGTGCATCCCGCAAGGCATCCTGATTCTCATTCAACTCCTCGCCCATGCCCTCCAACTTCTCGGCTTCCTCGGGGCTGACCCGCGAGGACTTAAGCTCGGCGATCAGTTTCGCCCGGGTGGCGGGATCCGTGTCCAGTTGCTTGAGCCGTTCCACGAGGTCGCCCAGAGCCTGCTGGTCCTCCTCGGTCAGGCGGGGCGAAGGCAACGGCGCCCGAGTGACCGGCCGAGCCGAGATGGACGATAGGGTTGCCTCTACGGGATAGCCTGGGGTCCTCGCGGCCGACGGCCCGCGAGACTCGGACACGACAGGGGTAGACGCCGCCCCGGCCTCAAGCAGACTGGCCGTCTCCGGCGCGAGCTCAACCATCATTTCGACATCCCGACTGCCATCGGAGTACAAAATCGAGCCGTTTCGGATTTGCTTGACGACAAGGTGCCCGACCGCTTCGCCCGGCCGGATCCACATGTAGCTGTTATCCGCCAGACGGATGTATGCAAACGATTCATTTGGATTGGGAGAATAGCTCGTTCCCACAAGACCGAATACGGCCGATGTCCTCGGCGGTGGCGGTGGTGGAGTGCCAGTGCCGGTCTTCGTCGCCGTGCGCACCGCAGGCGCAGTCGAAGCGGGCGGATTGATGATGTTCGCAAGAAGCTCCGCCTGCCTGATCAGCGGCGGCGTGGTATCCTGATTGGTCTGGGGCTTATCGCCGTGCTGCTCTTTGAACCGGTCCACGGCACTGGGCGCGTTGAGGATCTTCTCCATCTGCTCGTCGCCCTTGACCCCGAAGCCAAGCAACGAGGCAGGCCCTGCAATCGAGGCGATCACCACGCCCGCTAAGATTACCACTGCCACACTGGTTATACGCAATGTCTGTATCATAAGGCACCCCTTCCTTAGTGTTTGACATTGCCGGCCGCGGCGGGTTCCCTCCAATGCACGATTTTTTGCATATACTCCTCCTCGTGTCCGGCGTATCCGGTGCTCTTTTCCGGGCTGTGGCAGTCCAGACAGACCATCTGGGGCTGCGTCGTAGCCGTCTGCCCGGACGTGCTCGCGTGCTCCGAGCCCGGTCCGTGGCAGTTTTCACAGCCAACGTCCTTCAAATGCGGCGTCTTGTCCTCCGTGATGAACCCGCTCTCGTACTCCATGCCCACTACGTGGCAGATGACGCATTCCGGGTCGTATTCCGAACCCACGGCTTTCAGCGAGGCAAGGGCGTCGGCGTGGGCTTTGGTGCTCCATTTGTCGTATTCATGCTCATGGCAGCGCTTGCAGGCTTTTGAGCCCGTGAACGCAAGGTCTTCCGCCAGAGGAATCCGCGGATACTCCTCCAGCAGGCGGCTATCCTTGACCAACTGCTGATATTGCCTGTAGAGTTGAACGAGAACCGGATCGTCCGGGAGCCCCTCTGCGACGGGAATCGGCTCAAACTGCAAAACCGGCTCGGCTGCCTGCTCCGGGACGGCGATCCCGAGCCGGCATATGTGGCGACCGAAACGGCCCACCGTGAAGACCAGAGGCCTGGCCCCCGGGTCGCTCAGAAGCCGCGGCTCATCGGAATCCGAGGGACAGATAACACCGTCAATCGCGGGCACCTGCGAGACCAGCGCGTCGAGAGAATCCGGGTCGCAATCGCGCAGAAGCAGGATGTCAACCGCTGGGATGCCCGGGATTTCCTCGAAAAGCTCGGCCGCGCTCTCCACCGGGGCAACGCGAGGATCCCAGGCCGCAATATTCACGATGAAATCCCGCCCCCGAACTGTGAAACGCTCCGTGAATACGCGCGATCGGCCATCCTCACCTGCGTGGATGGTGTCAAACGCCTGCTGGCGATCTATCGACAGGCCCAGATGGGATGTGATTTCAAAGTCTCGGTCCGTCAGATGGACGATATCGTATCCGAGGAGTCTCAATGCCTCAAAAAGGATACGGAACTTGATGAGATCCTGCTCGCGGTCGCTCTCGACCAGGGCCCCCGTCTCGACGATGAGCCTGTTCGACGCGGGCACATGATCGAAGATCGCCGGGCGCTTTTCAAGGCCGCCGAGTTGCCCGCCCGAGCAGCCGCAGGGCCTCAGCGAACCCAGCTCCTGGCCCGTAAAGAAGATGACGAGATCCGCCCCCTTCCGGGTAGACCGTGAGACGTCCGCCGCCTCTTTGGAGGGGCAGGACAAGCCGGCTGCCAGCATGCAAATGCTTGCCACCAATAATATTACATTCGCTCTCCCGCTCGGCCGCCCCAATATGCCACCGATCAGCCTGCTCACGTCTGACACGTCCAATTCAACACCCTCAATAGAATCCCCGGAATGCGATCGACAACGTCTCGCCATCCTTGATCTTCACTTCGAGGACGTCGGACAGGACGGCCCGTTCGCCCTCCCGGGCCGGCGGAGTGACCTCGACCTTCAACTGGTAGCGATTGCCAACCTTCTTCTGGTCGACAACCTTGACCATCCCCTTTTGGGAATCGGTGGACTCGATCTCAAACTCATCCTGGTAGTTGCTGATAATCCATATCTCTCGCGGGACAGACTGCTCGGCCTTCAGATTGAACAGCATTACCTGTGGCGGATTGACCGTGAACTCCGGCACGACATCGTACAGGATCCGGACGTTCTTGCACTCCGGATGCGTCAGTTGGATGCTGATCTGCCCTCTGTGATTCCGTTTGAGCGTATCCATGTTCGCCTTGGGTTTCAGCACGAATTCGGTCGCCTTGACGGCGGGGTCGATCTCGGCGGTGAGCGCGTTGGCCGTTGATCTGAAGCCGGCGATGGAGAAGGGCTGGCCATCCAGGCTGGTCAGTGCGATCTCGCCGCACCCACCATTTTCCTGCCTCAGGAACAAACGCAATCGCTGTGGCTTATAGTCCACCCGACGGACGATCTTGGCCTTGATCGCCAGCGCCACCACGTTCTGATCGGGGTCGTTCGTATAGAGGTGGATGGTTCGCCTCATGGGCCCGGGATAGGAGCCGAAGACGCAGTCGAACTCCAGAACGCCGCCTTTCCCGGGGGCGTACTCCTGCCCGTTCTTGACTCCCCGGGCCTTGACGCCGCAGCAGGTCTTGACCTGGCTGATTCTCAGGGTCCCCTTGCCGGTGTTCTTGAACGCAAACTTGGCCGTCTGGGTGGTTTCAGGACCCACGTCCCCGAAGTCGTAGAGGGCCTCCTCAACGGATATCTTCGGCAAGAGCATGGTAACCTCAACTTCGACGGGCTTGGCCCCCTGGCTCGTCGCGGGATTCGATGCGCCGGCCAAGGCGGCTGTGTTCCCCGACGCCTGCGTTGCCGGCGTCTTGCCGCCTGATGCCGACGGCTGGCAACCTGACGGCAGCACGAGCACCAACGCCCCAGTCAGCAGGAAAAGGCCAAACAAAAAATACCCTCTTTCCCGGTGGGCAACCATCTCTTTGACCTCACGACTTTCGGCCATTTCTCTATACTCCCAAATCAAACGCACGAAGACTGGTTCAGGCACGTATTGTAGCTTTCGGCGGTTTTGCAGGCAAGAAGTTCCATTCAACCCTGGAAAAGGCCCGGGATTAGCAAAAATTCTATTGATAAGTACGCCTTTCACAGTAGAATGGTTTGTTTGTAGCCTGTTTTGGAGTCCAACCATGAAGGACAAGATACACCCGAAGTACGATAAGGTCGTGGTCCACTGCGGCTGCGGAAACACGTTTGAGACGCGCAGCACCGCCAATGCGATCCATGCGGAAATCTGCTCGATGTGCCACCCCTTTTACACGGGCAAGCAGAAGTACGTCGATACGGCCGGGCGCATCGAGCGATTTCAGAAGAAATATGGCAAATCGTATATCAAGAAGGCCAAAGAAGAGCCACAGCAGCAGCAGTAGCTGCGCACGTCACGATACCAGCAAGCTCCTGCTCCCGGCATAACGGGAAACAGGGGCTTTTCTTATGGCGTCCCGGCCCCTCGGGGCGACCCGGGACGTCCGGTCATTGTGGTCGATGTGAGAGTGTACCGAACTGATGGCGAAAGAACAGACCGACCTATCCGCAGTCCTTGATGAGATCGATGCCCGATGCGCAGAGATCGAGCGGCAGATCTCCGATCCGGCCATTGCCAAAGAGCGTGCCAGGCTTGTGTCGCTCTCGAAGGAACGGGGCAGAATCGGGCCCATCGTGGCGAAATACCGCGAGTATAAGAAGGCCGTGGCCGGAATTGCGGACGCACACGAGATCCTCAACGACACGAACGCCGAGGCCGATTTTCGGGCTCTGGCCACCGAAGAGATCGAGCAGCTCACCACAACCCGGGACAGGCTCTTGGCCGAGATGCAGGATACGCTGATTATGGCCGACGATCTGCACATCGACTCGGTCATCATGGAGATTCGGGCCGGAACGGGCGGCGAGGAGGCCGCCCTGTTCGCACGGGACCTCTATGACATGTACATGAGGTACGCCGATAGTCGGCGATGGAGGGTCGAGCAGCTCGACTTCAACCCCGCGGATATGGGCGGTGTTCGCGAAGTGATCTTCACGATCAAAGGCGAAGGCGTGTGGGCCGAGCTGGGCTATGAGGGCGGCGGCCACCGCGTCCAGCGCGTCCCCGAGACGGAGGCCCAGGGCCGAATCCATACGTCAGCCGCCACGGTAGCCGTCCTGCCGGAGCCGCAGGAGGTCGATATCCAAATCAATCCCGACGACGTCGTCGAGCATGTGAGCCGGGCCGGCGGACCGGGCGGACAAAACGTCAACAAGGTCAGCAGCGCCATTCGGCTCGAGCATGTCCCCACGGGCATCACGGTCAATATGCGGGACGAGCAAAGTCAGCACAAGAATCGCGCCAAGGCGTGGCGCATCCTCCGCAGCCGAGTTTACGAGCACCACGAGGCCAAACGCAGGGCCGAGCGTGATTCGCAGCGCCGAACCATGATCGGCTCGGGCGACCGCTCCGAAAAGATCCGAACCTACAACTTCCCCCAGAACCGGATGACCGACCATCGAATCGGCCTGTCGCTGTACAGTCTGGACAAGGTCATGAATGGAGACATGGGCGCACTGATTGCGGCTCTGCAGGAATACGACCGGCAGCAACGATTGAAGAACTTCAACCTCTCTCCGCGAGCGGGCGCTTCGACGGCGAAGTGACCGGGCGAACGCACTTACGCACGATATGATCATTGTCGTTACAGGAATGGTTGGCCTCAACAAGAAAAGCTATCTTGAGGAGGTCTGCCGCCATGCCCGCGGGAAGGGCAAGGACATCGCGCTTCGCAGCGTCGGGGATATGATGTACGCGGAGGCGCCGGATGTCCCGCCGGGAAAGATCCTCGACATCTCCCTGAAGCGGCTTCATTCGCTTCGCCGCAGCGTATTCAAGGATATCATCGCCCAGGCGAATGAATCGGCGAATCTGATCGTCAACACGCATGCGACGTTTCGGTGGAGACATGGGCTCTTTCCGGCCGTGGACTTCGATCAGATGCGGCAGCTCGATGCCGATATGTACATCTGCCTGATTGACGGCGTCGTGGCCATGCACCTGCGATTGCTCGAGGACCACACCGTCGAGCACAGTCTGAAGGACTTGATCGTCTGGCGCGAGGAGGAGATCATCGGCACCGAGATGCTCTGCAAGGGCATCAATGACAAGGTGCCCTTCTATTGCCTTGCGCTGGGCGTCAAGAAGGATACGACGGAGGCCTTTTACCGTCTCGTGTTCGAGCGGAGCATCCGGAAGGTCTATCTCAGTTTTCCGATGACGGCGGTGGCAAGGCTGGAGGCCGTCACCCAGGAGATTGACCGCTTCCGCAGGCGGATGAAACAGCTCTTTACGTGCTTCGATCCCGGCGATCTGGAGGAGGCGCATCTTCCCCACGTGGCGAGGAAGGCCCGCGAGCAGGGGCTCGATTCAATCGACGTCATGGCTCTGGGGCAACCGGTTCACCTGAGCGTCGAGGAGGTCCTCCAGATCGAGCATGATATCAACAGCCAGATCTACGCGCGTGACTTCCTGCTCATCGACCAAGCCGACATGATTGTGAGTTTCGTGCCGGCCCTGCCCGACGGACGGGCCGCCATCTCCAGCGGCGTCGAGCGCGAGCTTCAGCACGCCCATGAGGCCGCCAAGGAGGTCTACGTGATCTGGACGGCCGAACAGAATCCGTCCGTCTTCGTCACGCAGACGGCCAACGCCGTATTCGCGAGCGTGGATGACGCCGTAGAATTCTTCCGGAAGAAATACACTCCTGAAGAGATCTGCTCCGGGGCGGACGAGAGTCAGTGAGACGAGGCGTCACGGCTTGCAGGGCCTGGGGCTCCGGGGTAGGATTGCCTTGCCGAGAAGAGCACGATCAGTGGAATTCTGGAGTTCTCGACCATGGGATTGGAACCGCAGACGACGGCGGACGAACAGAGCCCATATCGCGGGGATCTGGCAAAGCACATCGACCATACGCTCCTGAAAGCCGAAGCGACACAAGCTGAGGTCGTGCGGCTGTGCGACGAAGCCATCTCGCAGGGCTTTCACACGGTGTGCGTCAACGGCCGTTGGCTGCCGCTTGTTGCAGATCGACTGCACGGGACGGCGGTCCGGGTCGGCGGGGTCGTGAGTCTGCCGCTCGGGGCCGATACGACCAAGATCAAGGTTGCCCAGGCCGAAGAGGCCATTTATGCCGGCGCCGACGAGATCGACATGGTTGCCGATTTGGCCGCGATCATCGAGGCCGATGCAAGGTACCTGCTGCAACAACTGCTGGCCGTGGTGAAGGCGTGTCGGACCATGAAACCGCCGGTCCTGTTGAAAGTGATCATCGAATCGGCGGCGCTGACGCACGATCAGAAGGTTTTCGCATGCCAGGTTGCCCAGCAGGTGGGCGCGGATTTCATCCAGACCAGCACGGGCCTGCATCCGGCCGGAGGGGCGACGGTGGAGGATATCCGGCTGATGAAGGAAGCGGCCCCGAGGTGCCGGATCAAGGCCGCGGGCGGGATACGAACGGCCCGGCAAGCAATTGCCATGCTGGACGCGGGAGCCGAGCGGATTGGCACTTCATCCGGTGTGGAAATCATGAACGAGCTTAAAACAATGGAACAAGGATGACATGCGGACAGGTGGCGGCAGGCGAAAGACAATATGTCTGCCGGGTCCACTACAGGAGAGTTCGTTCAAACACAACTCTTGCGTCGTTGAGCGAGACGTTCTCGGCACGGCCGTTCCCGTCGATTCTCGGGGGCAACCCGGCCAAGGCCGATGCAGACGGATTCAGCTACTGGGCCGCCGAGCCGCGAGAGATCTTCGAATTCGAGCCGGGTGGGCACGATTTGTTTTCAGAGCTGCGAACTGTCCTGGATCGATACGGCCTCGCCGGTGAATCCGCCGTCGATCACGAAAGATGCCGCGGGTGCGCCGATAGGCAGCCTCCATCGTTGCCCCCGGGCATGTTTCGCGGCGGGTGGATCGGATACTTCAGTTATGAACTGGGGCGAGCCATCGAACGGCTGCCCGAAACGGCGGTCGACGACCTCCCTGTGCCCCTGGTCCGGTTATGCTTCTACGATCGCGTGATTGCCTACGATCACCGATCGAACGTCTTCTGGATGGTCGCGCTGGAGCTGCCGGAGGATCGCGAGGCACCGGCCGAGAAGATCGCCGCCCTGGAGCGCTGCCTGGAACAAGCCCGGGGAATCCGGCCGGCGCAACCGCCTCCGGGGAATATCGAGAACGTCGATCTCGCCGGGATCCGCGGGAATATGAGCCGGGATGACTACCTGCAAGCCGTCAGGCGGATCAAGAGCTATATATATGATGGAGAGGTCTACCAGGTGAACTTCTCCCATCGCCTCGAATCGCCTTTTCAGGGCAGCCCCAGCCAATTATTCCACTGGCAAAACCGCTACAACCCGAGCGGCTACGCGGCTTACATTGACCCCGGTCGTTTTCAGATCGTCAGCGCGTCCCCCGAGATGTTCATCACCGCTCGGGACGGCCTGATCCAAACCAAGCCCATCAAAGGGACTCGCCCGCGGATCCATGCCTCCGCCAGCCATGCCTCGAAAACCAACGCCGAAAGGTTCAATGATCTGCTCAACAGTGAGAAAGAGCAGGCGGAGTTGAACATGATCGTCGATCTGGAGCGCAACGACGTGGCCAGAATCTGCAAGCCGGGCACGCGCCACGTCATGCAACAGCGAACGGTTGAGACTTATCCCACCGTCTTTCACGCCGTGGCAACCGTCGGCGGCGAACTACGGGAGGATGTTACCTTCAACGACATCCTCAAAGCCATGTTTCCCGGCGGCTCGATCACCGGCGCTCCCAAGATTCGCGCCATGGAGATCATCGACGAGCTCGAGCCGACAACGCGCGGGGTCTATACGGGCTCCATCGGCTTCATCGGCATCGATGGGACTGTCTGCTTGAACATCGCCATCCGAACGATTATCATCAGCAGCGGCCGGGCCTTTGTGCAGGCCGGAGGCGGGATTGTAGCCGACTCCGACCCCCAGGCTGAGTGGGACGAAACGATGACAAAGGCCAGAGCATTACTGGCGGGTATCCGGGCCGTCCAGACGGCACAGCCGTCGTACTGATCCGGCTGCAAGGACCGTGGCGGATAACAATGTCCAATAAAGTCTTTCTGAACGACAGATTGCTCGAATCCGAAGAAGCCGGTGTTTCGGTCACCGACAGCGGTTTCCTCTACGGCGCAGGACTTTTCGAGACCCTGCGCAGCCGCAACGGGATTGTCTTTCGCCTGGAGGACCATCTGGATCGGCTCCTTCTCAGTGCCGCTGCCCTCTCGATCACTCATGCCTATGAGAAAGAGCGCCTTCGTCAGGCCGTGTACGAGGTGCTGGAAGCCAATGAGTTGACGGACGCGCGCCTGCGGCTGACTCTGACCAGCGGCCCGCTGAGCGAGTCCGAAGAGCAGCGAAAGCCCACGCTGCTGATCACCGCCGTAGAGTTTCGCCCATACCCGGCCGACTACTACCGCGCGGGGGTCCTCGTGACGCTCTGCCCCTTTCGGCAGAATCCGACGGACCCGACGTGCGGCCACAAAACCACGAGCTACTATCCGCGTCTGCTCGCCCTCAACGAGGCTCACCGAAAGCGGGCCACCGAAGCCCTGTGGTTCACCACGGACAACCGGCTGGCGGAAGGGTGCGTCAGCAACGTATTCCTCGTGAAGAATTCAATCCTCCAGACGCCGCCCGTGGAGACGCCGGTGCTTCCAGGCATTGCCCGCAAGACCGTCTGCGAGTTGGCCGGGCAGCAGGCTACCGACCTGGTTGAGAAGGACCTCGCCATCTCCGACCTGCTCGAAGCCGATGAAGTCTTCCTGACCAACGTCATTATGGAGGTGCTGCCGGTTATCAGCGTGGAGAAGCACGTCGTCGGCGACGGCGACGTCGGGCCCGTGACCCGCAAGCTCAGAGAGAGCTATCTACAGACAATGGAACAGCAGTGCAGGAGGGGGTCGGCCAAGAGCGACGAGTCCGCGCTTGGCGACCCCGGGCAGGAATGAAGGTAAAAGACATTGCCGGCATCGTGGAGAAGATCGCGCCGCTCGGCCTGGCCCAGGGGTGGGACAACGTCGGTCTGCTCGTCGGCGACCCCGAGCGCGAAATCA
>CBFDDG010000031.1:0-18138 GCA_965603505.1 uncultured Phycisphaerae bacterium
TACATCACGGATGGATCGCCGGGATGCATTTCCAGATAGACCTCCAGGTAGTGAATGACCCTGGCGAAAGAGCCCATCTCACAGGAGACCTGGAACAATCCCAAAAGGGCCGTGATGCTGTCCGTATCCAACTCGAGCGACTTCATATAGAGATCGAAAGCCTGTGGAAAGTCCTGTTGCTGTTGAGCCACCATGGCCAGTCCTGCATAGGCCTTCGCGCATTTCGGATCCAGCCGACAGGCGACCCGAAACGCGATCTCCGCGTCGTCCAGCTTGCCCGTTTGCAGCGAGGCAACGCCCAACCCGATGTAAGGCCCCGGCTCATCGGGACCGAGCGACGCCGCCTTCTCGTAGCACCGCTGCGCCTGGCCGTAGTCACCGACCGAGGTGTAACAATCTCCCAGCTCGCGCAGGACGTCATAGTGTTGCGTGCGATCGTGGCTGTCGACACCGTTGGTTCGTGCTGTATCCATGCTTGTCTCAATCCTTAGCGTTGAAAGCTCTCTGCCTGTGTCGAGCACAGGCCCCCTGCCGGACGTACTGGGCAAACCGGGTCTCTCCCGAGTACTTGCTCGGCCCGCCCCAGCAGGTGGATGGCTGCATCGAAGTCGCCCTTTCGCCGTTGCATCCTGGCCTCGAGGAGTAGCGTATCCACCGTCGGACGTTCACGATTGATTTCGCGGCTCAACGATTCAGCCCTGGCACGGTCGCCCACTTTGAAATACGCATGGGCCGCCATGGTCTTCATCCAGAGGGCATTCCGGTGGCGCTCGCCCATACACTCGAAGATCCGGGCCGCTGTGCCCCAATCCCCATCGGCCTCGGCTGCCCTGGCCTGGCGCAGAAGCTCATCAAACTGAAACGGCAATTCCTCTGCCTGCGGCCGGCGCATCGGAATGCCCGCGGCAGCAAGCGATGCATCCACCGACAGATGCGGATACGACCTTCGCGCCTGTTCGAGGTCCGAGCGCCGGAGCACCGCCGCCCAGGATTGCGGCGTCGCTCCTTCCAGGAGAACCCCGTCACGACCGGCGCTGTTGATCAGAGCGTAGAGAGGGTTCTCCACCCACATCTCCTCAATGGCAAGGTTCTCCGGCACGACGGCTACATAATCGCCCTCGGACCTCTGGAGGGCCGCATCGACTCGCTCGGCCATAGAACTGACCGGTGGCACCAGAACGAGCTCGACATGGGGCATGTCAACGTTCATGCGTGCGATCTCAGCCGGCGGAAGAGGAACATGGAGCTTGTACGGATAGAACGTGTGCCGCCAGATGCGCAGCATCGTATCGGCGGTGCGATTGCTCACGCGATCCGTGAGAAGAATGATGGACAGGTCCCCGATCTTCGACCAGGGCTTGGCCGGCCTCGTCGTTCGGATGGTCAGAAGATTCCGCAGGTATCCCTCCGAGTCCTTGCGTTGCTGGAAGGATATGCGATCGGATTCCCCGGCCGGGCTGAAGTACTCTCCGGTAACGACGGACACGTGATGAAAATCGGAAAAGAAGGCCAGCCGTCGCGTTATGTCCCAGTCAATCAGAATGCTCAGGTCCTCGTTGTAGAGGCCGGTCTGGTCGAGCAATTCCCGGCGGTGCATCAGCGAGACGTGCAGAACATGATTGAAGTACAGCATCAAGAACCGGTCGAAATCGCGGCTGATCGCCACGTGTTTGCTCAGCGGCACACGACTGCCGCCCGGCAGCACTTCGCAAGAGGTCTTGTATAGGTCGGTGTAGGCCACCTGGCAATCCGTCTGCGCCTCCAGCGCATTGACCAGGGTCTCGATGTGATGGGGATAATACACGTCATCGTCATCGAGATAGGCGATGTATTTGCCACGCGCCTGCGACAGCGCCTCATTCAGAGAGTACGGTTTGCCTCGGTTCTCTTTCCGGTCGATGAAGATGACCCGAGCATCTTGAAATGAATCCACCACGTCGGCGACCTCTTGGCCACCGTCGCGAACGACGAAGACCTCCAGGTGGTTGTGCGTTTGTCGGAGCACGCTGGCGAGCGCCTCGCCCAGATACCGGTGCCGATTGTACGTGGGCAAAAGAACGCTGACCAACGGCCCGCCGTTCCTCGCGCGGCCCGAAGGCGGCCGGCGCGTGGCACTCACAGAATCTCTTGGCGTCTTGAGAAAATCAAACATCACGTATCGAATGGCGGGTCACACCTGCATATCACTTGTGCGGACGGCCGCGGCCGGATAATCGGGACGCCGCATCGGTGGCGCGGCAGAAGCGATCTGCTCTCGCATGGAAGGGGCGGCGGCCCACAACTCAACCTCCGTCTCAAGCTGCATGAGAATTCCATTGACTCGTTGCAACTGGTCTTCCATCGGGTAGTGCTCTTCCACGAAACGATGGTACTGCTCGGGCTCATAGTCCTGCGAGACGACCTGTTCGCAAAACTGTTCGGCGATGTTGAACAGGTGCCGTGCCGGGAGGAGATCCTCCGCGCCGGGGAAGTTGTGAATGATCGGCTTCAGCCCACAAGCCATCCCCGCCAGCACCGCCTCGACCTGGCTCTCACCGATACCGCCGGCAACGATGAAGTGCTTGTCGCTCAGCCAGCCGTTCAGGTCAGCGGGATAGGGCTCAAAGGAAACCACACTCGCCAATTGCAGCGTCTGGACCATGTGCTGAACGTACTGTTCAACAACAGGGCTTTCGAATGTCCCGGAGAAGAACAGCCTGTATCCGGCGTCGATGTAGTGCAGTTTCTGCATGCACTGCAGCAGAAAGGCCGGGTTCGCCTCCATCGTCAGGCAGCCGACACAGACGAGGTGCTTGCCCCGTTCCCGTCGGCGGAAGACGTGGCGACTGAGATTGACCCCGTTCGGGACAGCGACCAGTCGCGTCCGATTTCGAATGTCCGGCACCTGTTGAATCAGGGCCTCTTCCACGGCTGAACTGCCGATCTGTACCAGGATATCCACGTTTTCCCAGCGAACGTCCTTTGGCCAGCGATCCCGCACGTCCGTGCGGCGCAGGCTAACGATGGTCCTGGTTGGGCCGCCCGTGCGCGATGCCTCGACGGCCATCTCCCCGCCCCCGTCGAACCAGGCGATGTCGCTCCACTGCATCAGTTCCTGGATCCCTTCAGGCCGACGGCCCTCGTAGAATTCGGTCCGGAACCGCTGCTGCACGAACTCGCAGATATCCGCCAGAGCCCCGTCGGCTCCCTCGCCGTTGCGGAAGAAGGCAACGTTCGGCCGTTTGCTGCGAATCACATCGAGCATCGGCCGGAGCACCTCCTGCTCGGGCCACAGCCGATAGGAACGAAGCAGCACATCGACGGCCGGGCCCTTCCGTCCCTGGTCGAGCAACATGGTGGCCGTCCGGTTCAGAACGTCGACGCTCAGAATGCCCATTCGCTCCATATCATCGAACAGCGCCGCCGCTTGGGCCGCCTGGCCGCCGGCCAGATAGGCCTCCACGAGGTTCCACACAATCTCGCTGCTGTCCGCCCTGATGTTTCGCGCCTTGACCAGATGGCTGACCGCATCCTGCGTCCGGCCCAAGCAGTGCAGAATGGCCCCTGCATCGTTGAGGGCCTGGGCGTCGTGCGGCGCGGCTCGCAGGTGCTCGCGAATGCAATTCAATCCCTCCTGGTACTTGCCAGCTTCGGCTAATTCCAGACCTCTCCGGTAGTAGCTTGAACCCGTCTGCGTTGTCATGCGTTCTACTCCCTTCTGACAAGCGGTCACATGGGCGCCACAATCCCCTCAAAGCAGAGCAAATGGCGTGCCGTCCATGAAAAGCACGATTTCCTTCCAATATGTGGCCGTAGGCCCGATTGCCCCTGGATAGAAATCAGACACCGGCGTCTGCAAACCAGCCTTTCCACTCCCGCCGCCCCGAGCCCCTATCAAATGAAATCCAACAATGACGTGGTCATCAACTTGCCGGCAACCGAAAGCGACATTTGGTAGAGAATCTCCCGGCGGGTAAGATCGATGGCAATCTGGGCGATGTCCGCCTCCTGCAGGCGTGTTGTTTCATCCTGGGTGCCGAACTGCATACTGTCCAGATTGCGCTCCAGCGTGTCGAGGAAGTCGATGTTCGAGCCCGTGGAGACGTTCGCCTGCACGAGAAGATTGCGGACCTCCTCGACCCCTCCCACACACTGATCCACATAGTCGAGCACTTGGGCGTTCGGGAGACCACGCTCGTTCAGAAGGGTGTCGCGCAGGCTGATCAGCGTGCTGAAGACGTCGTAGGTCCCCGGCATGCGAACCAGCTCGACGCCGGTCTGATCGATTCCGGTGGTATCCACGTATAGAACGCGACCGGTACGAGGGTCCGTCACCGCTTGGTTGGCCTCTCCGCCGAGCGGCACCGTCACGAAGGTCGCGCCATCATCGGTTGAGAGCCGGTAGTTCGACCCGTCGTGTTCTACTGTCAACCAGGCATCGCCCCGCATGTTAGACGTACCGGTTCCGGCCGCCGCGCCGGTTTGCCCGAGGAAGATCGGAGCGCCACGGTCGTTGCTGCGAAAGACATCATCGCCTACGTGATGGGCCTCGACCTCCAGGCCCGGTGCCACACCGACGCCACGGGCCTCCTCGCTGCCCTGGTAAGTCACCTGCACGATTCGCCCACCCTCTCGAACAACGGCGTACGGCACCATCGTGGTGTTGTCGCCGCCAAAAAGATATTGATTGCCATGCTTGGTGTTCGCAAGGGAAACCAGTTGCTCAAGGGTATTGTTGAGCCCCTCGGCGATTCTCTTCTGGCCCTCCGCATCATGGACGCCGCCGACGATCTGCGTCAGGAGGGTCCGCGTATTCGCCAGCTCCGAAGCCATATCCGCGATGATCGTGGAGGAGACTTTCAGATTGCCCATCAACTCGGTCACATTTTCCTTGTAGCTCTCGAGGGACCGCTCCTGCGAGTTCAGCCCAAGGATCCGATACGCTTCTGAAGGACCGTCGGAGCCGCGGTTGATTCTGTTTCCGGTAGACGCCTGTTCCTGCAACTGCGTGATCGCCTTGCCGTGCAGGTACAGTGCATAGCTGACATTCTCATAGATGCTCACTAACGATCCGCTCATAATCCTCTTTCAGACCATATCCATCAGTGTCATCATGGTCGTTTGCAGGCTGCTCAAATACCTGGCCATGGCCTGGAACATTTGCTCGAACACCAGCAGTCGGGCCGCCTCGTCGTTGATATTGACGGAGCTGATCTCATTGCGTCGCTGCTCGAGATTCTGAATCACGGCCTGGATGTTCTCCTGCCGGGACTGTTTCAGCGCGACCTGCTGTCCCAGCCCGGCCGCGGTGCGATGGTAGTATTCTCCGGGGGTCATGCCGTCAAGGCCGGCAACCGTCTCATCGCGCACCGCTGCCAGCCGCAGAGCGGCCACATTGTCCGTCAGATCGGCGCCAAAGGCGGTGGCGATCCGGTCGGGCGCTTCAGCGATGTCGTCGCAAACCTGCATCTCGGAGGCACTGGCCCCCGAGAAGAACGCATTCATCCCGGTCGCAGCCAACACACCGGAGGTATCGGTCGTCGCAAAGGCCTCGACGTCAAAACGATCACCGGCGTTCAGGTCGCCCATGCTCACGGAGATCCGGATGCCGTTTCGCAGCTCGATCGTATCACCGGCCGCATAGCCGGCCCCGACGTTCAACGTGCTGACGGTGCCGCCACTCTCATCCGTCACATCGAGGCGCAGGATGCCGTTGCCCACCGACCCACTGCCGACCACCGTAAACGTGAACGTGTGATTCTCGTCGGCCCCATAGAGCCCGGAGACAGCAATGGTCGGCGGTGCAGCCGCCGTCAGGTTCATCGCGGTCGGCGCGGGCAAAACGGCGGGCAGGAAATCAAAAGTGTATCCCAGATCAGCCACGACGTGCAATCGGGAAGAAAGGACCGATGCATTCAGACCGGCAATCGCATCGACCTTGGCGGCAATCGACGCCAAGGTGTCGGGCAATGGTCCGGACACGTTCACATCAATGGCGTGCCGCTGCACCTCGCCCGTCGTGGCATCCGTCAACCGGATGTAGAACGTCCCGTCCGTAACCGGATGTTCGGCGTCAACCAAGTCCGTGCTGCCCATCGGCCAGCCAGTCAGTTCCGTGAATGAGCCCTCCAGGCCCAGGCCCTGGACATGGTAGCGGTTCACCTGACTGACAATCGTTTGTGCCAGAGTGTCGAGGTCGACCTGGAGACCTTCCAACATTTCGTTCTTCAGGGCCAGCAGCGCGCCGAGCCGTCCGCCCTGCACGCTCAGGCTGTAGCCTTCGGCCCCGGCCGCTGAGACACTCAATGACCGGTCACCCTGCAAATCGGCCTGGATTCCTATAACGACCGAGCCAGTAACCACGGGGAGCCCGGCAATCGCCACATCGACCACCCCACAGTCTCTCGGCTGCGTCTCAATCCTGACAAGCCTGGCCAACTCCGTAATCAGTTGGTCGCGGTGATCACGCAGGTTATTGGCCTGTCCCTGGCTGACCTCAATCGTGTGGATCTTCCCATTCAACTCGGCGATCTGGGTAAGCAGGCCATTGATGGAGCCTACTGTGTCTTGCGCCTCCAGCACGATCTGATCCTCCAGATCTCTCAACGATGTGCCGAGGCGCCGAAACTCGTTGGCAAGTACCTGTGCGCTACTGACGGTTTCATTGCGCCACACCCGCTCCAGTGGGTGCGCAGCCAACGCCCGCAGGGAATCGAAGAACCCATCAATCGCGGCGTTCAGACCCCCGCCCTCCGCGAACTCACCGAAGGTCGTCTCAACGGAGTTCAGAATCGAAAGCTCCTGTGAGATCTGGCCATAGATGGACTCCTGCTGCACGATCTCACGCTCGAGGAGTCCGTCGAACATGCGCGTGACGCCTGCCACATCGACGCCCGCGCCGACATTCATGCCTCCGGTCTGCCCATACGAGCCGGGAGAAAGCTCAATCCGCTGGCGATGATATCCTTCGGTCGCCGCATTGGCGATATTGTTTCCAATGACCGCCAGTGCCGCTTGGGCCGCATTCAGACCACTTAGACCTATCCCGAAATCCTGCATTCGTCAGCCCCGTTTCAGCTTCTCATGCCCGCCCTATGATCCAAACGTCCCCAACATCTCCGTCACAACTGCACGCTCACGAGCGTCGCATCGGTCTTGTGCTTGGCCGCGCCACTGGCGCTGTACGTCGTGTCCGGCCTGCCATCGGGCCCAAAGAAAGCTTGCATAAGGGATCGATTGAACCTGGCGCAGTCCAGGACCAGTGCCCCTGTCAGTGTGTACTCGTGTTTCAACTGTGCCACCAATAACCTGAGGCGCGCCTGCCGCTCCGTCACGGCCCTGCAACTGGGCCCCGATAGCTCCTCACGGAGTTTCGACAGTGTCAGATCGCGTTCCCTACATCCCAGTGCGGCCGCCAAGTCCCTCCTGAGAGCCTGACGCTGCTGCTCGTTCGCGGCGTGCGCCTCGGAGTGTCGGCGGATATCGTCCAGCAGTTTCTCCAGTGCCTCATCGTCCCGCTTGATCAGCAGGGTTCGGAGCACATCCAGCCGTGATAGGGTCGCCTCGATGTGCCGGATATCCTGGTCCAGCACATCCAGCAACGCCTCAACTTTTGTTTCCACCGTGGGCAACGTCATTACTACAGTCCCTCGTCAACGATTTCACGCGTGTCCGCCATGCCATCCATCTGTTGAAGATACTGGTAAATGTCCTTCCATAACCCGAGTCCCCCTTTGTCGGCGACGTCCCGGGCCAGGTGGAGCCAGAACAGCCCCTGGACCTGTTGCGACGCCACGTCCTCCTCTTCAAAGCCCCAAGTGCCAATCGATTCCTGCACCTGGTCGAACAGCTTGGCCAGGAGGACGGATTCGAAATCCCTGGCGATCTGCTTCTTCTGTTCCTCCAGGCGTTCCGTTTCCGCGGTCGGCCGGCTGCCGTTCCGAATCGGGTCTTGCGCCTGTGACGCCCGGCGAGATGAAACCGTGGCGGCATCCGGGACACGTCCCATCGACTCGATGGGAGCCACCACCGCCGGCATTCCTATGGATTCGATACCATCCACGCACAAGTCCCTACATAATGATCAGCTTTGCCTGCAAAGCCCCGGCCTTCTTCAAGGCGTTGAAAATCGCAATCAGGTCCCGTGGGGAGGCCCCGATGGCGTTGAGCGTCTTGGCTAATTCGGAAACCGTTAGTGACCGAGCCACCGGAATCAGGTAGCCATTCCCCTCTTCCACACCGACGGACGTCTCGGGGATGACCTCGGTGGTGCCGGCATCAGAGAACGGTGCGATCGGCTGCGAGACCTGGGCCGTCTCTTGCACTCGCACCACCAGGTTGCCCTGCGAGATCGCCACGGCGGAGATCCCGACGTTCTCGCCGACAACGATGGTGCCCGTGCGCTCGTTGATCACCACGGTCGCGGGCGCGTCGACCGTCACTTCCTTCTGGGTAACCTCATCAATGAATCCAATGATGTCTCTGTGTGCAATGTCCGCCGGCACGCTGACCCTGATGGCGCCGGCGTCGAGCACGAGGGCGATGCCGGGATAGGATTCGTCGATCACCTGGCTGATGCGCTGCGCGGTGGAGAAATCGTTGTTTCGCAAATTGAGCGTAATAAACCGCTGCCCGGCCACCTGCTCGATGAATGTGGCGAGTTCCGACCTCTCCACGATGGCCCCGTCGGGGATACGGCCGACCGTCTGATGGTTCTTCGATACGGATGCCTGCTGACCGGAGGCGGACCAGCCGCCGATGGATACGCCGCCCTGTGCGACGGCGTAGACCTCGCCATCGAGCCCTCGCAGCGGCGTGGGCAGAAGCATGGCCCCCTGAAGGCTCTCCGCATCGCCCAGCGAGGAGACGTCCACGTCGATACGAGTCCCTTCTCGGTCGAAGGGCCCCAGTTCCGCCGTGACCATCACCACCGCGATGTTCTCGCCCTTCAGGTCCGACGGTGAAAGAACAAGGCCCGAATCTCTCAAGATGTTCGTCAACATCTGGCGCGACAGCAGCGTGGTATCCCCCGTGCTCGCCAGCCCCGTCACGAGACCGATCCCCGTGAGCGGGTTGCTGCGAACGCCCTGGACATCGGCGATATCCTTGATGCGCTCCCCGAGACCCGGTCGGACGATACCGAGCGATAGCAGCACCACAACGACGATGCATGCAAAGGCTCGTCTCCGGGGGCGGGCAAGTTTCAGCGTAACACTCATGATGGCAGCTCCGTAAAGAGACAGGGCGGCACGGCGACAAACACTCGATCACCAGGGCCAGAGGACATCGAAGATCTGGGACAGCCAGCCGGGCGTCGTATAGGGCGCCGATACGCCGCTGTTCTTCGTCACGATGCGGAAATTCGCGACCTGCTCGCTTTTGACGGTATTGTCAAAGGCGATATCACTGGGGCGAACGATGCCGCCGACCTCGATCGTCTGCACGTCGCCCGCGATGTCGCGGTCGCGCGTGCCGATCACAACAAGATTGCCGTTGGGAAGAATGTCGATCACCACCACGGTGACCCGATCCACGAAGCTCCGCTCGTCCTTAAAATCGGCCTTGCTCTTCATCTCGTTGCTGGAGTCGGTCGCCATGGTGAACCCGGGAATGCTTGGCAGGATATGATCGATGTTCAAATCCCCGTTGAAGTCGCTCGAGCGGGAACTCTCCTTCTGCAGATCGCGCTTGGCCTTATTGTCCACCTTGCTGTCTTCCGTGATCCTGATCGTCAGGACATCCCCGATGCGGCGGGCCACGTCGTCGGCATACACGGCTTTCATGTTCTTGCCCCGCCTGGCCCAGATCGACCCCGCCTGGAGAAGCTCCGCCAGGAAAAACACACCGATTAACACGACCCATATCGTTTTTCTGCTCATCTGTACTCCTTCCCAGATGGATCCGGCCTCAAAGCATCGGCTCGACCGTCCCATCGGTATTCACCTTGCACACGATGACCCGCCGGGAGTCGGCGTTTCGCACCTTCACGAATTCGCCGGCGCGGGCTTCCTGCAGAGCGGTCCCCATCGCGGTGACGAGCAAACCGGGCCGCTCGACACGGATGACCACCGTCTCATTCCGGCGAATAACGACCGGTGCTTGCGGGGAGCTGACCATATCGTCGCGAATCTCCATATCCGCCGCCAGTGTGCGGACCGCCACGAGTCCGTACGGGGGCTTCCAGCCTGCGGGCTCGGGCCGATCGGATACCGTGGTCTCGATCTTCACGTTGTCCGGCGCGAGTTCCGTACCTTCGGGAATTTCCTTGAGCGTCACGATCCGACGGCACTGATACCGCAGGCGAAACGGAATGTCTCGCGTCCCGACTTTGGTTCCATCCGCCACGACGGCGATCTGGACCGTGACGTACCCTCGCGAGCCGCTCCGGATGAATCGAGGCGTTAACTTCAGATCCTCCAGTCTTCCCGGAAGAATCAGGTCCTTCGGCCTCGTCGTCGGGATGAGCTCACAAACTTTGGGACCGGGCGGGTGCTGCTGCAGGAATGCCCTGCCCGCCTCAATGAATTCCTCTGTGTTGATAATCTTCTGGTGGCGGCGAACCACGATCGCTTCGGCGCCCGTCATGTACACGGTTTCCATCGCAATCCCCTGCGAGGCCAGCCGGCTCAGAATCGTCGCCCGATCCAGAGTCGCCTTCTGGCCCGGCACGGACAGACGCCCCAGGCCAACGCCTCCCACCGCAACCACCAGCGCAGGCTCTCCTTTGATCACACTAACCTGGCCCAAGGTCAGAGCACTGTTCTCGACCGTCACCTCCCGCGGCAAATGGATCTGAAGCAGTACCGGGGCCTCAGAGCCACCGCTGTCGTTGGCGGCCGCAGTGATGCTCAGAAGGCCCAACGAGATGAAAAAAATGACCCATGAGAGTCTACGACTCATGATCGGCTCCTATCGGAAGATGTTGTTGGTGTTGCGAAGCATTTCATCACCGGCCCGAATCGCGCGAGAGTTGATCTCGTAGGCCCGCTGCGCGGTGATCAAGTTCACGAGCTCGTTGACCATTTGCACGTTCGACTTCTCAAGGAATCCGGATTGAATCATTCCGAAGCCGTCCTCGCCGGCCGTTCCGACCACCGGATCGCCGCTGGCATCGGTCGGGGCATACAGGTTGTCTCCTTCGCTGGTGAGACCGGACGGATTGACGAAGCGAGCCAACTGGATCGTACCGACGACCGAGCGGGCCCCCGTTGAGTCGGTGACATTGACACCGCCGTCGGGGGCGATCTCGATGCTCGCGGCATCGGTTGGTACGGAGATCGCCGGCTGCAACTGATAGCCGGAGAGCGTAACAAGCTGCCCGTTCGCATTGATCTGCAGCGCGCCGTTTCGGGTATAGCGGGTGTCACCGTCTGGCATGAGCACCTGCAGGAACCCATTGCCCCGGATGGCCATATCGAGCCCTCGTCCCGTGGTCTGGAACTCGCCCGGGGTGAAGACGCGCAGGGTGGCGGCAACGCGAACGCCGTTTCCGACCTCCAGCCCCGTCGGAGCGTTGACGCCTGGCGCAACTTCCGTGCCGGGCTCGCTCATCTTCGCGTACAGCAGGTCCTGGAACTCGACCTGGCTCCGTTTGAATCCCGTCGTGTTGACGTTCGCCAGATTGTTGGCAATCACATCCACCAGCATTTCCTGGGCCATCATGCCCGTGGCGGACGTGGAAAAGGCTCGCATCATAGGTGTCACCCCTTTTGAAGTGGAAATGGCGGGCGAAGCCCACCCTACGACTGTTTACTCCTGTCTGTCATCCCATGGCCACACTCATCATACTGCTCGTCGCCTCCCTCGCTGCACTGACCAGTTTCATGTTCGCCTCGTAGAGCCGGGAAACCATGATCATGTTGACCAGCTCATCCACCAGCTTCACATTGGACGCCTCCTTGTAGCCCTGCTTGACCATCGCATCCAACGCATCCACCGGCTCCACGCCTTCCGGCGCGAGAAAGCAGTTGAGCCCGGCCGGTAGCAATTGATCCTCGTTGTCGGGGAATTCGACGATGCGGAACTGTCCGATCGACGCCCCGGCCGCCGTGACCTGCCCGTCATCGCTGACCCGAATCTGAGATAGATCCACACTCGAAGGAACGATCAGCGGCCCGGAGGTGCCCGCGACAAGCCGCCCCTCCGTATCGACAATCTGCCCATTCTGATTCGTGTGAAAGATGCCGTGCCGCGTGTACAGAGGCCCCTCCGGACTCTCCATGACAAAGAAGCCCTTGCCGTAGAGAGCGAAGTCCAGCGCGCGGTCCGTCTGCACCAGGCTGCCCTGGGAAAAGTCGAAAGCAGCGTCTGCATTTTCCTCAAGCTGGTCCTCCAACGTACTGCTCTGTGCGTCGAGGGCCCTTGTGAAGCTATTGCACCGCCGCTTAAAGCCCGCCGTGCTGACGTTGGCCATGTTGTGCGCAATGATGTCGAACTCCCTCGTCAGGGCGCTCAGACTTGCACTTACCTCGGCTCCAATATCCGCCACGTCAGACTCCCAATGTTACGATCAGGGCTTTGCCGCCGCGACAACAGGCGTGGACATCTGTTCGGCGGCCACGCCACTGTCTTGACTGCCATCGATGCGAGATGACATCGCGTCCATAATGTCTGCGAGCTTATCCATCTCGACGTCGCTCAAATCCGTCAGCTCGACGACCATCGACATCCCAGGGTCACTGCTCAGGCACTGCCCCACCCGGCCGACACTTGCTACCGTGTAGTCCGCCTCTCCAACGCCACCACTGCCTCCGCCGGCCAACCTGAACAGCGTCAGGACTCTATCTCCCGGCGCGACCTGCAACGGCCCTTCGATCCGCAGTTGCGAGCCGGACATCTCGGTCACAACACCTTCCACGAAGTTCGGCGTCTCATCCGATAGTCCGTCGCCATCCGTCGTGTCAGGGGCGGTTGCCATCGAGCCCTCTCGCAGGAAGGAGAAACAGGCCATCAACGCCGGCGTGTGAAGCGTTACACGCGGCATTTCCCGGTGACCTGCAAACCGAATCTCGTTGCTGTGGTTGAGAATCAGCCTCCGGTCCTCACAGCTAACCGTCGAGGTCTCCAACTCCCACGCCGACATGCCGCAGCAGTACCGAATCCGCCAGACCTCGCCGGCCTCACTGGCCACGGGCGTCTTCAGCTCCACCGCAAGCTCGATCTCGTCATTTCTAACCACTTCGGCTCGGATGCCGGCATCCTCTGCATGGCCGCGACGCGTCAATTCGACCGTCTTGCCAAGGGGGATGTCCCGACTGCTCGCAAGCTGCGAGCCGACTGCATCCTCGGCCGCGCGTGCGACACGAAAGCCCAGCCTCTCCCGCAAGCCGTTGACTTCCAACTCCAGATGTGCGTTCTCCTGCGGCGTTCGGGCCCGCGAGCACTCGGCCAGCAGTCTGTCGGCCCCGTGGTCGAACGCCTTGGCATCCGAGAAAATGTCGTGCATGCCTCGCAGGCCGCTTCGCATGGCAATCGCCAGGAGAATCTGGCGCTCCCGGACGCCGAGCCCGCGCTGCCGGAGGTGCCCCGCAAACAGCTCCCGCGTTTGTTCCCGGCTCTGCACACGACGCTTGTAGCTCACCCACACGAGCAACGTGACCAACACGATCAGCAGGACACAGGCGCCGATCACAAACCAGGTGTCAGAGGCCGGGCCGGTGTTCAGCCGGCGCGCCGCCGACCATCGCTGAACCGGCGTCAACGCCAACGGAATGTGCTCAATACCCGGAATCATTCTATGACCGCTATCGAATCAAGTTCGTGAGTTCGCGAAGAATCTCGTTCGCAACGCGAATGGTCCGGGCATTCGCCTGGAAACCATTCTGGGCCTGGATGAGGTTCACGAATTCCGTGGCGACATCCGCGTTCGATTTCTCGAGCGCACTGCCGTGAATCGTGCCGGCTCCGGTGCTCATTGCCTGGGTAGCCACCGCGCCGCCCGAGTTGGCGGATGGAGCAAAGTACCCGCCTCCCGAATTCTGCAGGCCCGCCGGATTCTTGAACAGGGCAATCTGGAGTGTCGCCAAGTCTTTCTTCACCCCGTTCGTGAAGGCGCCGATGAGCACACCCTCATTATTCACCGAGACGGCGGACAGGCTGCCCGCCTCATATCCATCCTGCTCTCGCGCGACGGCCGTTGAATTGCCCGCAAATTGGGTCAGGCCGTCGAATGAGCCGGCGGTCCCGAGGTTCAACCCGATGGTCTGCGGATGGGCGACATCGTGGTTGAATGTCATGACAAATTCGGGCATCTCCGTGTCGGGGATTCCGGCAAACGCGCCGGTCTGAGCGTCAAAGGCAAGCCCGCTAACACGCCGATTATCGGGAGTGATCTCCTGAGTGTTTCCTGTGACGGAGGTCAGGACCATATCCCACGTGTTGACCGTATCGGCGCGCACGAGTGCGGCCGAAAGCACGTGTTTGCCGCCCTGCGAATCGTACACGGCGATGTTCACGTTCTTGACCTCGTCTCCGCCCACCGTCGTCAGTTCGAAATAGGGTGGGGTCGCGAGCGAGCCGGTACCGGAGTAAACGAACTGAATATCGGACTTGCTATAGCCGCTCTCATCATCCGTGATGCGGATGCGACCGTTGGCGAATGACGCAGTGGCGCCGCTCAACACGTTCGTATTCAGGTGATTGACGAAATTGGCGATCGTGGTGCTTCCGTCCACGGCAAAGGTCAACCCGCTGCTGAACGCGGTGCCGTCCTTGTTGTAGCCGGAGATGGTGATGGTTCCCGTCTCGCCCACGGCCAACTCGCCGCCCGGATCGGAGCCGCCACTGAACTGATCGAGCTGATCGATCTCGGTGGCGTCCGTGGCGTCTTCGTCACTGCGGGTGTAGGCCAGGTTCGATGTCAGCACCTGCGCCTGATCGACGCCCGTGGCATCCGAGCTGAGGTTCCCGGTCAGGGTGACCTCTGCGGTCGGGTTCGCCGGCAGGGCCACATCGTACGGCACGCGGATGCTGGTATCGCCGGCGACCTGAAACCCGTCTTGCTCACCGGTCAGGCCGATGCGCTGCACGCGATAGCCGGTGCCGGGATCGACGAGGTGACCGTTCTGATCGACGCCGAACGTGCCCGCGCGCGTATATACGGAGCCCTCGCCGTCACTGAGCACAAAGTAGCCCTCTCCTTCAATGGCCACATCGAGAGGATTACCGGTATTAACAATACTGCCCTGGCCGATATCCGCCGTGATGTTGGCCAGCGTAACACCGCTTCCCATCTGCTGCGGGTTGGTGCCGCCGACGCGGTCAGTCGGCTGCGAGGCCTGCTGTATCGTCTGGCCCAGCATTTCCGCAAAAGTCACCCGGCTGGATTTGAACGCGGTCGTATTGACGTTCGCCAGATTGTTGCCGGCCACATCCAGCATCTTCTGATGGGCCTGCATTCCGGTCACGCCTGAAGACAATGCATAGGACATCTTTGCCTGCTCCTACTATTGAAAACACCGATTTGCCGTCAGTCTCGAATCGCCAGGACATCTGCCAGGTCGACCCTCTGATTATCCACCGTCAGGATGATCTGCCCCGCATTGCCGATGGTGACTTCCTCCACGTCGCCGGTCCTCGTCTCGATGGTGCCGTCCGCTGCCGCCGCCCTGAAGGACACCTCTTTACCGATCAGAGAGCTGGCGTAGCTGCGCTGCACGGACTCGAGAATCTTGCCGAACGACGTGTTCAAGTTCTCGATCTGTTGCAACTGCGAGAACTGCGCCAGTTGCGCCGTCATATCCTTATTGTCCAGCGGCTCGAGAGGATTCTGATTCTGCAACTGCGTGACGAGCAGCTTCATATAATCCATCTGCATGTCACTGGCCGAAGCGGTTGTCGATATCGCACTCATCCGTTTCCATCTCCGGAAGAAAACCGGGCTTACTCATCTGCGGCCCACGCCGGCCCGCACTCACCTCAACGAGCAACTCGCGTGCCACACGAGCACAGCACGACGAAATAGTGGGGATCGACCGCAATCAAGCGGGTGTAAACGCCGCATTCTGCATAACGGCGGCGTCTCCGCGACGCGACACATCCGTCGCAATCGGTTGTCCACCAGGAAGAATCTTCCTCCCCATCAGAAGATTTTTCCTGCCTCCCAAGAGTGGCGCCCTCCTGCCGAACGGAATCAACGCACAGACCGAGTGACACTGACGAGTCCCATAAGAAGTATGAGCGCATTGGTGTTTGTGTGCGCGCGTTCCGGTCCCGCTTCGGGCATATTCTCGGCCCGTCCCATAAACAGCCTGAAGGTAACGGTCGAGTGACATCTCCTCGCGGCGTGACATGCTCCGGAGGAGTCCAATAAACATTAAAGATGTCTGAAAGGCCGTGTCGATGTGTGGGGTATTCGCAACGGAGCGACAGAGTGATCGCTGACGAAGTGTTGATAAATCGAGAAGATATGAGTTTATTGCGACGAATCGTTGTAGTCAGCAAGAAGCCCGAGATTCACAGCATCGGACAGGAAATGGCGCATGAAGTCTTTGCCGCCGACGATCTGCATGAGGCCGTCGACATCGCTCAGACCGTATCGCCGGACCTGACGATATTCGATGAAACGTTCACGCCGTGCCACGTCCATGATTACATCGAAGGGATCGCTCGGGATTCCAGTGAATCCCACGTGACAGTTGTCATCACAACGAACGGCCCTACATTCTGCGAAAGCGAATACAGGCAAGCGGGCGTCGATTACTGCCTGACCGAAGAGCAAGGTTCTGTACGTCTGCCCGCCATTGCGGCCGAACTGCGCAAAGGCGCCCCACAGGGAAATGCAGCGCCGAACGATGAGGATTACTTCCTCGACGAAACGGCCGCCGCGGTCGGCATGGTGGGGCGCAGCGAATCGATCCGGAGAAGCCTGCAAATCACCAGACTCGTGGCTGACAGCCAGTGCAATCCCGTTCTCATCCTCGGTGACACCGGCACGGGCAAGGAAGTGGCCGCAAGGGCCGTTCACACGTTGAGGCATCCGAGCGGACCGTTCGTCGCGGTCAATTGCGCGGCGCTCACGGCCAATCTGCTCGAAAGCGAGCTCTTCGGACATGTGAAGGGATCGTTCACAGGCGCCGACCGGGATAAGACCGGACTGCTCGAACTCGCCGGCTCGGGCACGATCTTCCTCGACGAGATCAGCGAGATGCCGCTCGAGCTGCAGGCCAAACTGCTGCGTGTCCTGCAGGAGAAGACCTTCCGCAAGGTCGGCGGGATCAAGGACATCACCTGTCAGGCCACCATCGTCGCTTCCAGCAATCGCGACCTGAAGAAGGAGGTTCGGGAGAAGCGATTCAGGCAGGACTTATACTACCGCTTGAATGTGTGTCCGATCCTCCTGTCGCCGCTGCACTCGCCTCAGCGGCGGGAGGACATCCGAATGCTGGCCCGCTATTTTCTGAAGACGTCGAGCATCTACACGAATGGGCAGCACAGGATCACATCCATCACCAACCTCGCGCTGGAGGCGCTGTGCCGGTACGATTGGCCCGGCAATGTGCGAGAGCTGCGCAACGTGATCGAACGGGCCATCCTGCTCGAGACGACGGACAAAATCGGCCTCAGCAGTATTGTAATCGACCCGATCGAGAGTGAAGACCCATCCGGCGGCCGTGGACCCCGTGAACGCGTAAAGGATTTCTCCCTGCAAAAGGCGGAGCGCGAGTTGATCGCACGTGCCCTTCACGAGACGGGCTGGCAAAAGACACAGGCGGCCGCTTTGCTCGGCATTACGCGCGCCACTCTGTACGCCAAAGTGAAGCAGTACGATATCCGCAAGGACAGACCCGCCGAAAGAGAGACCGATCTCGCGGGCCAGCAGGTCGCAGAGACCGAGGCCACGGCCGTTTCCTGATTGCCGCAATGCCGTCTTCTTGCTTGGGCATTTGGCGGATCCCTTCTCAGTCGCCACATGTGATTCCCCTCCACGCGCACGAGGAACCGTCGCCAAGGCCGGAGGCTGTGAGGTGACCGCCTTTGAAGACATAAGCCTCAATATACACCCGTGTCGCGGCTGTCAGAAAATCTGCCGAGCCGTATAGAATCCTGACATGCCGATGTCGTTCGGGATCGCGAGAGATCGTCCACCACGCCTTTTCAGCCCCGGGACGTACGGTTCGCGCCAGGAAACGCCGCGGCGCAACTTTCGGCACGGTTATTGCT
>CBFDDG010000032.1:0-17881 GCA_965603505.1 uncultured Phycisphaerae bacterium
GGATCGGGCTTGGGGCCGCGATCGATCGCGATGCCGAGGATCAGGTGATTGGCGGGATCGGAGGCGTTGTCGCGACGACTGTGACGAGTTGAGCGTTGACCCCTCATGCCGCTAACCCCTGTTCTCACTTGCGCGTGGCTACGCTGAGATTCTGGAATTGCGCTATTGGAGTGCTGACCCGAAGATGGTGGAATCCTGCCAAGCTAAGATGAGGGGAGGGGCAAACGGACGAGTGTCTCCCAACAGTCAAGGAAGGAAAAAGCCGATAGACCTTTTGGGCGGCGGCCTTAAGGTGATGATCCTTGCCGACAGGCGCGGCCCCGTGCCCTAAAGCCCTGGTCACAGAGGTGTGTGGGATAAGTCCGAGAATGGAGACGGGATGGAGAAGTGGCACGCTCTGGAACTTGAATATGCACAGAAACTCCGCACGAGCAGTCGCCGCGAGCGAAAGGAATTGTACCGCGAAGCCTACAGCGTGGTGTCGGCGGAGGCAATGAAGCTGATGCCGCCGGAGCCCGAGAAGAGAGTCTCGGGAACGTCTCGGCGTCTGATCGACACAATTGCCCGCCATTGCCACAAGGAGCAGGCTGTTTTGGAGGTGGGCTGTGGAAGGGGGTTCACGTGCTTGTGTCTGGCTCCCCACGTGGGCACGATCGTCGGGACCGATGTCTCCGAGCCGGCATTGGCCGAGGCCAGGGAATTGCTTCGTCGCAATCACGTGACGAATGCGACAATCGTCCAACTGGGCGCCGATGAACTGACGAAGCAATTCCCGCAAGACACGTTCGATGTGGCGATCAGCATTGACGTAATCGAGCATTTGCATCCCGAGGACGCAGCAGAGCATCTGAAGGAGACTCTTCTTGTTCTCAAGCCCGGTGGCCTGTGTATCATCGCGACGCCAAATCGCTTGACGGGGCCTCATGATATAACGCGCCTCGTCCACCCTGATGCCACAGTGGCGGAAGGTTTTCATTTGAACGAAAGCACAGGCGTCGAGTTGGCAAGTACCCTGAGGAGACTCGGATTCCGTGATCTTCGTGTGGTTCCGCCGTTCATCTCCAGGTCGCGTTTGTCGCGCGGGATGACTCTGCCCTTTGTCTTTCAACGGTGGCTGGAGATGGCCTTCTGCAAACTGCATAGACCCCGGCGCATCAGGCGCAGGCTTGCACGGCAGCTCGGGTTGGTGTTGATTGCGAGAAAACCGAAGGAAGGGAGAGGTCAACGCTCAACTCTTCACGGCTCAGGACTGGCAGAGTGAAGCTGCTTTGCGTTTTCTTCCGGCGGCTTGCCTTCCGACGGGATCGGAGCCACTATCGGGACGACTGTAAAGAGTTGAGCGTTGACCCCTGATACGGACTACTGCGTCAAACGGGATTGACTCATCCGGCAGCGACACGGCAAGGCAACGAAGTACTACGTGACCGAAGCCGGCCGCAAAGCGCTGGCCGACTTCGGAATCACGAAGTACTGATGCGGCACCCATGAATTCGCCGAGTCCGGAACGCAGACCGCTCAATGCGCATCTTTCGTCGTGACGTTGCGAATTACGCTGTACCGTTCGATGACCGCGTTGATCTTGTTGGGCAATGTGGGCACCGTGGTCTCAGTGACGACAACTTCATCCATGACGACATTGCGGACCCATCGCGTCGCCAGATCGACGTAGAGATCGCCCTTGTAGTGCGAGCTGCCGACGGAGCGCACCTCCATGTTTGGCATGGGCTTGACGATCATCTGGAAGGAGCTTTCGCCCGAGTCGAAGGCCACGAGGGCGCACGGGACTTCATCCACGAGGCTCAGGCCCTTGAGCTCGAGGGTAACCTCGCCGTTCTTGAACGTGGAGCCTTCAGCGATGCCGCTGCCCAGGTTCACCGGCGGCTCCGTGAACGCCGCGGCGTGAACGATTTTTTGCCCGATTTTCTTAAGGTCCTGAATGCCCTTGCCGCCGGAGACCGGCTCGGCGAACGCGTTGCAGAACGCATGGAAGTCGATGAAGGCATTGTAGACGTGGTAGGACTTGTCCACCGGGATCGACTGTCCGTTCGCGTCCGTGAGCTTCTCGAACTTCGCATGGTCGATGCCGAACACCTGGCCCTTCCCATCGATGCCGGTCTCGGTGCCCTTGAAGAGGTACTTCCAGTCCTTCAACGCGGGGATCGCCACCTCCTCAGCGCCGGCGAAATGGACGGTGAACTTCGTGCAGGTGTACTCATCGGCGTCTTTGCCCATGGCTCGGCCCGGAACGCACGCAAGATGAATCCGGTAGATGTCGGTCCCGGTGCGTGTGCCGTCCAGGGCGTAATTGATGACCTGCGTCTCCATCTCAAATCGCTGCGGCTGCGGCGTACGCGGCGCGCCCAGGTCGAACGTTTGCCGCAGGATTGCATCGTCCGCCGAGAGCGTGACGGAGCTGCACATCGTCGCGATCGCGAGCACGGTCCATACTGTGTACGTGTTCATGGTTCCATACCTCCAAAAGTTGGTTTCGTTTCGTTAGCTTCCAACGGGTGTTTGCGCCTGCGCCATGCAGAGCGGCAAGCGACTGAAGCGTTCATCGGCTCGTGTTGCGTCTCCGGGCATAAGCAGAAGGACCAGGACCAAGGCATACACCATCGAGTCCGCAAAGATCTCGATGTTGTGCAGGACCAGCAGCGTGGGGGCGAGCCAGGAGCTTTGAATCAAGCCGAACAGGCCCGCCAGCACGTAGAAGGCAAGACCCAGCGCCAACGTCAGACGAAGCCGCGATCCGGACCATGCCATCAAAATCGGCAGCGCGGCAACCAGAAACAAGGTGCTGCGCAAGAGTTGAACGGCGATGATCGCGCCGCCGTGCGGCAATGCCAAGCCGAACTGTCCTTGCCGGTAGTACTCGATAACGAACGGGGCAACCATCGACCCGAACGTCCAGTAGATGACAGGGAACGCGCAGACCGCGACGGCGAGACGCCATGCCCACTGGCCCGCACTTCGGCCCCCAAAGAAGCGGCGTGCGTTATCGAGAATCGGGTCACCTGCTTCCGCTGGCTTGAACAGCAGTGCCATCACGGCCCCGAACAGCAGGCACGGCCAGAGGGAGAAAATCGGAATCGTCATCATCCCCCCGATATTCGTGAAGATGGCCGCTTCGATGGGCGTATTCACGCCGAGGCAGACATAGCACAACGCCGCCAGCGCCAGCCAGCGGACCCAGTATGCCCCCTGCATTCGTCGGGCAAGAGGCGCCAATCCCACCGCCAGAACCAGGCTGCCCACAACAAGATACTGTCCCATCGTCTCCCCATTCGCCTGCTCGGGAACCTCCGGAAGCGGTAGCCCAAGAGCAGAAACCAGGGCCCCGCCCGCCATGGCGCCGACCACGTATGCGACGGCACACAGCGGAAGCCGCCACAGGTAACCAACGGTTGTTTTGAGTGTTACGACCGAACTCATGATTGCTCCTTTCTCCCCACTGGGGGATTACGAATGGCTCTGCAACTCTTGGATCGCCCGTCTGGCCCATTGGGCGTTCATCTCGTATCCCTGAATCCCGTTTTCCATCGCCAGCCTCCCACACGGCGGCATGACGTCCTTGGCGCCGTCGAGATACCGCCGCAGGTCCGCGACGTATGCGTCGATCCGGTCGGCGAAGTCCCGCAGAAACCGCAGCGTCCTTTCGCGCCCGACGATCGGGTCCATGAACCCGAACCGCAGCATCAGGTCGTCCATGTGCCAGACGACGTCATCGCCCGTAACCGGCCGCGACAGGTGCTGCTTCAGCACCTTGCGGCCTTTCGCCGTGAGCTCGTAGAGCACCCGCTGACGGCGGGTCTTGCCCTGGCCCGTCCGGCCGCGGACCCAGCCGGCCTGCTCGATCCGTCGCAAGGCGGGATAAATCGCCCCCGGGCTGCTGCTGAAATGGCCCATGGGGGTGGTCAGAAAGACCTTGCGGAGGTCGTAGCCCGTCTGAGGCTGCTGGGAGATGAGCCCCAGAATCGCCAGTGATAACGTCGATAACCCTGTTTCCTGTGCCATACGTCCAACTCCAATAGTACGATTCGTACTATCAGTCGGACGCCCGGCACGAATATTTCAGGATCTTTGTGCATTTGGCCCATCCGTTCCCGCTGCCATGCTGATGCACCTGAAATGGCCTGGAAAAGGGGGACCATCGGCCGTAAGATCGCCTCGCGACGCGGCCGTTGAATGCCGACTTGATGCGATCGATCTCGAAAGGAACACTCGTGGACGACCATGTGAACCAAGATGCCGGGAGAATCTGCCGGCTGGCGGCGGTATGCCTCCTTGCCGGCTCCCTGTTCGGTGGACTGTGGACGGCCGATGCCGCGACGCCGGCGACGGGGCGGCCCCGCGACTATCGTTTCGAGAGGACCATCTCGCGCGAGGTGCTGGAAGACTACCTGGACCGCTCCGTGACCATGGCGTACTTCCTGGTCACGGGCGAGCCCGAAGGCAACCGGGAATACCGGTACCGCGACGACGACGTGCGTCTGATCCAGAACATCGGGGCCAAGTTCATCGGCCGCGCCATCTACCGCTGGAATGGAGAAGGCCGCTTGAACGATCTCAACTTCTGGGCGGACGCGAAGACGCTGATCGATAAGGTCCATGCCTTCGATCCGGACGTCATCTTCCAGGGGTGTCTCTTTGAAACGATCAGCACGCAGGTCAACCGCGTGCCGATTCCATCGTGGGTGTTCACGGACTTCGGCCTGGCCGTCGAGGACAGGACGTTTTCTTATGAGGCCATGCTCAACAAAGACGGCAAGCTCGTCAATCACTGGGGCAGGGCCAGCGTTCCCGATGTCACCCGACTGGAGACACAACTGTGGTTCTACTATCTGGCGGGTTCCTATCTCGATCTCGGCTGCGAGGCCCTGCACTTAGGGCAGGTGGCGCTGATCGGCATGGCCGACCCGGACTTGCGGGAATGGGCGCGCCTCGTGGCGCGAATCCGCGTCTATGCGAAGACCCACGCCCGCCGCAAGCTGGTGCTGCTCGATGCCCATGTGCCCACGGGGGGCATGATCGTGGACGGCGTCAGCCTCCTGGATTTTAACTCATTCCCGATGCGCATCAAGGAACTGCCCGACAAGCCCTATGAGGCCGTGCTCGAAGTGAACCACCTGGACGGCATCTACAAACGGAGCAAGGGCTGTATTTCGCCCAGCGGCTGGAACTGCCAGAACCTGCCGTACCTGGTCGAATTCGACAATTTCGGCCGAAGTCGAACGCCCAACGTTGCGGATACAAAGTCGATTTTCGTCTGGGGCTGGGATGAAATCTCCTGGTTCTCCCTCCAGGGCGAAGAATACCGCAACCATTGGCTCGTGTACGCCTATAACTGGATCAAGCAAACCGATCCCAACGGGCACCTGCAAATGCCGGTCAGCCGGATGATCTCCTGTCCCAATGAAACCCTGGGCAGTTACCGCGCCAACACCAGGAGTCCCAACTGCCCCATAGGGTACTCTCAGGAGGAGACGATCAAGAGAATATGGAGTAGCGGAAAGTAGAGATCCGGCAACACGCGTCCCACGCCGCGCTACGACTACAACCAAGTCCTCTACCGCCTCGACCTCGACGACCCCCGCCTCGCCCCCGCCCACGGAAAGCAAGCTCCGTGACAACCTATGCGGAGCCCGAAGGAATGCGCCGGTCTCATCCTGTACCATGCTTCTCGCCCAAGGCAACGAATCCGCAAGGGCGTACGGACAGCGCCCTCACGATGCAGAAACGGCAATGCACCCCGGCCAATCCGCACTCCTTACGGGATGCGGTGATCAGATTCAAAACTCGTCTGCATATCGCACACACGTCAATTCGAGCGAAATACCGTTGTCACACTGCCCCAATAGACAGAGTTCGGAAAAGGAAGCCGGTGGTTTCGTATAACGCAAGGAACTCAGCGTCTGAAGCGGGCTATCGCGCACAATATCGGAAACAGTTGAACAATCCGAATTCAATGATTTCAAAGATCCTTCGGTACGTTCAAGAAAGGCCGGAGACTAGATTCAAGGACCTTAAAGAAGTCATTGTTCACGAATGGGGGTACAAAATCTCTGGCAGCATCGGGGCCTGCCTGGCGGTCTTAGAACAAGACGAGTACATACGGATTGAGGGAAGGGGAGATAGCAAAGTCCTTAGGGCTGCGAGGAGCATAGGGTAGTCTATCATCTGTCCGCAGTATGCAGGCCGATCATACTGAATTGCTGAGGATTTCCCAGCATGGTTTGTATGCATCAAGGATGTAGAGAATTTTCGACTGTAGAATCTTCGTTAATTGGCGTGAATCTGCCGTTGAGGTAAGCAGGACGGTAGGCATAGCCCGCCCGACCGCTGTCGCCCGTTGCCCTTCTCGCTTTCGCTTCAAGTGCCTTTCTGTGTTGTCGGCGGCCTCTGTGGCACGATAATTGATCTGGATTCCGGCTTCGGTCAGGTTGCTGGCAAGCATTTCGCAGGAATGTCACATGAACTTGCGTACCGTCGACTATTCTGATGTCAGGTACATTTCCTATGAAGAAGAACGGTCCGCCCGGTGCCTGTCGGCGAAGGTCATTCGGCGCTCCTTGACCCTCCTCGACAACGCGCCAATTCGCAGGGCCGGGAAATGGTGCGATGGACCCATCCTGCGCGATTCTTACACGCCGGAGGGCTCGATGCCGAGATCTCAGGGCTCTCTGTAGACGCAGAACGATTCCGCCAGCATGTCGTGTAATGCGCGTTTTCGGAAGGTAAAGGCCACGACCACGCAGTCGATCAGGACGAGTAGATTCACAATGGAGCCAACCACGTCCCAGAAACCGGGCTGTCTCGCTTGACCGAGTTCCACCCATGATGTGACAGATTGGAACTCCGGCGAGGAAAACAAAATCAGTTGACTCGCCAGGCCAACGGCGGCTGACATGAGGAAGGGAAAAGCCCGGGTATATGCATCGAATAGTGAGAGCTTCTTGCCGTTCTTGTCGATGACTTTGATCCGACAAGACATCTTGCCTAACGTCGCCCCGCAAAATGATTCCATGAAAGGTTTGTAGATGAACCCCGGCAGGCTGATCAGGACTAACACGACCGTGCTCTTGAGCGAGAGCATGTTCCAGAAGGCCAGAATCGTGAGCGGGATAAAGACCAGATTGTCGACGATGCTCGCCCCGACCCTGATCCAGAACCCCGCCGGCCGTGAGTAACCTTCCATGGCCTCCCCGCAATTGGGGCAATATTCCACCCAGTTCTCAAACGCCTGTCCACAACTCTTGCATTCCGGCATGTCCATGTTCTCTCCCCGTCCTAAAGGATCAATCCACCTTCTTCTTCGTCGTTGCCTGACTGTCCTCAGTATTCCGGGTCTCAATAACAGTAACATTGGTGTGCATACTGAGATTTGACATACTCAAGGTAATGACGCGATCCGTCACTCGCCGCACAGCGACATCCTGCCCACAGGCAACAGGCGCCCACAATGACCAGAAGCCACAAAGCAACACTAACGTTCGGACAACGTTCATCCCGTCCCCTTCCAAAAGCAATTACCCGTTATCCGGCAATGCCCGTGTGCCTCCGGGTCGCTCGGTTGGCTTCTGCCGACACGATGACAGGCCTTGTTTTTCCAGAGCGTGATTCAGGGTCTACTCGGTGTCCGTCGGTGCGGCCTTCTTCGCCACATCGTCACGGAAGAGTAGTGCGAACAGGCCAAGCAATATGGCGGTCATGATCGTGATGATCGTCCAGATGGGATTCCAATTCACCACTTCGTTGGCCGTGTAAGCGTCGATGAGCTTCACGTTGAAGTAGGTCCCGACGAGCATGCCGACGCCGAAACAGATCAGGACGATCAGGCCCTGTGCCTGGGCGCGAATCTCAGGCGGCGCCTTCTTGTCCACGTAGACCTGGCCGCCGACGAAGAAGAAGCCGAAGATGACGCCGTGCACGAGAATGGCCACATAGTAGAGCGACACCTGATCGAGCGCCCCGCCGCCCCAGAACGCGGCGTATCGTACGAGCAGGGCCCCCAAACCGACCACCATCGTCCACTTCACTCCCCATCGCATCAGCGCCAGCGGGACCAGAAGCATGACGAACATCTCCACGAACTGCCCGAGGTTCATCGTCGCCGTGACGTACTTGAAGCCCTGGCTGTCGAAGAACTGCGAGCCGAGTGAGAAATACATCGTGAACGGCAGCATCACGAGCATGGAGATGACGATGAACAGCGTGAAATTGAGGTCCTTCATGAGCGTCAGGGCGCGAAGGCCGAGCACGTCGACGATGGAGGACTTTTTGCCCTTGCCCGGCGGCGGCGTATTCGGCAGCGTCAGGTTGAACAGGGCTGCAAGCAGGGCCGTGCCCGCACCGCAATAGAGGGGAACCGCGGTGCCGTCGATCTTCGTGCCGGAGAACAGCTTCGCGGCGAGGATACTGAACACGGCGGACGCTACCCAGCCGATGGAGCCGAACACGCGAATCTGGGGGAACTTCTCGGAAGGTGCGTTCGCCATGGCGATGGCGTTGGTCAGGCTCCACGTCGGCATGTAGCAGAACATCGCCAGCAGCAGGATGACGAACAGGGCCCCGGAGCTGGTCACGCGAGCCCCGAGAAGGAAGAGGATGGCGCAGCCGAGATTCAGCGCCGTCAGGACCTTCTGGCTGGCGAAGTGACGATCCGCAATCATGCAGAAAACCGGCGCGATCAGACAGCCCAGCGGCATGACGCTGAGGATCCAGACCTTGGCGTTGCCTTCAATGCCCAGCTTGGTCAGGTAGGCCGCCATGGGCACCCACCAGACGGCGAACATCATGTACTGCAGGAACATCATGATACTCAGGCGGATTCTGACGCTCGGGGACATTGCATCCATGGCACAGCTCCCTTCCCGGAGAAGACGTGTCTTTCTTTGAGCCACTCTGTCACAGACACGGGCTCGAACGAATTGGCGGCCATCATACCACAAGGCGGGGGGCACGGCTACCTTGTCCACGTCCGGCGGCGTTTTTTCCGAGACCCTGCTTTCGGGTGCACGACAAGTTCGCGGCCGGTGTGGAAAGGGGTGATGTCATTGCGAGGAGGCCGCAGGCCAAGCCTGTCCCCGCGAAGGCGGGGGAAGCAATCTCTGACCGTTCGAGGGCCCAGATTGCCACGCCAGCCGTTGGCTGGCTCGCAATGACATGCAAAGGCCCTGCCACAAATCTATCGTAGCCCCCCACATTGGGGATGGGCGAACCCGCACGGGTCCCGGCCGCTCGCGGCCTCGGTGGTCGGTCCGAAAGAAGGTTGAAGCCGGATGCCCCAGCCGTTAGCATGATGTGCTGGCGTCACCAACCGATCCATCGACGGGCCGTGCCATGACGGCTGATCGCTGGAGACGTGATGAAACGAAATCTCTTTTTCGACGCGAAGGAGACCAAATGATGACCGACTTTCCCATAGGTTCACATCGCCACTTCATGCGGTACGAGGCGTCTCTCTCGGCCGCCGCCATGCTGAAGCGCCGATGCGTGTGGGCAGTGGCCGTGCTGGCGATGGCCGTTTCGGTGCAGGCGAGCGAGGTCATCTTCGTGCCGCTGAAGATCGATGGGCCCGTTCACGATCCGACTCGGAACAGCTACTGGTTTGGGCCGTTCTGCGAGTGCGCCTCGGTGCTCGACGTGGACGGCGACGGCGACCTGGACATCGCCGCGGGACGCAACTGGTATGAAGCCCCGCACTGGATCAAGCATGCGGACTTCCGCGACGGGGCCGAGACCAACGGTCCCGAGACGGATGACAACAGCGAGTTCGCGATGGACGTCAACTTCGACGGCCGGCCGGACATCGTCAGTTCCGGCTGGATGTTCATGAAAGGCGCCTTCTGGTACGAGAACCCGGGCGATAAGACGACCGTCTGGAAGTCCACCCGCATTCATCAGGCCCAGAATATGGAGGGCGTGATTCACGGCGATATCGACGGCGACGGCGACGACGACATCCTGTGCAACCACTGGTCGCTCGTGAAGGGCCAGGGAATGACTTGGCTGGAGCACATCGACCGAGAGCCCTGGTTTGTCGAGCACGTCGTCGGGACGCAAGGCGACGTGCACGGCAACGGCCTGGGCGATATCAATATGGATGGGCGCACGGACATCGTCACCGGCGTGGGCTGGTACGAGCAGCCGGAGCGGGCGACCGACACGCCGTGGACGTTCCACGCCGACTACCGGTTCGAGCCGGCCAAAGGTCGCGGCGGGGCGGCCTCTCATCCTATCCTTATCTATGACGTGGACGCCGACGGCCTCAACGACGTCATCATCGGCTCGGCGCACGCGTACGGCCTCGCCTGGCTCCAGCAAAAAGTCGACGCGTCAGGCAAACGCACGTTCGCAACACATTGGATCGATACCGAATACAGCCAGTTCCACACGCTGGCGATGGACGATCTCAACGGCGACGGCAAGCCCGACCTCGTGACCGGCAAGCGCCTCTTCGCCCATCACGGCGCGGATATCGGCGCGTTCGAGCCTCTGTACGCATTCTGGTACGACCTCCAGGGCGGCGCATTCGACCGGCATATCCTGTCGTACAATCACCTGCCCTATTACCCGGACGAAGGGGGGATCAACCCGCCGCCCAACTACGTGGTCAGCGTGGGCATGAAGCTCAACATCGCCGACATGAACAAGGACGGGCGCAACGACGTCATCATCGCTGGCAAAGGCGGGCTGTACGTGTTCTATAACGAGGGCAACCCGCCGACACCGCCGCGGGCGCACAAACTGCCGGTGGACACGACTTACCCGACGTGGCGGCCGTGGCCCCAGTATGAGGTCCTGTTCAACAGCAAGGACCTGACGGGCTGGAAAGTGCCGCAAGGCGATAACGGCCACTGGAAAGTGATTGATGGCGTGATCGATTATGACGCCATGTCCGAAGCGAAGGGCGACAAGAGCCTCTGGACCGCCGAATCGTTTGAGGACTTCGCCCTCCACGTCGAGTGGCGGTTCAAGCGGACGACGGGCCTGTATCCGATGCCCAAGATTCTTCCCGACGGCTCCTACAAGACCGATGCCGATGGCGCGGTGATCAAGATCCCGACGCCCAATGCCGATTCCGGCATCCTGCTGCGCGGAACGGGCCGGGGACAGGTCAACCTCTGGTGCTGGCCTATCGGCTCGGGGGAGATGTGGTCCGTTCGCAACGACAAGGGCCTGACGCCCCAGCAGCGGGCCGCCGCGGTGCCGAAGGTCCCGGCGGACAAACCCGTCGGCCAGTGGAACTCGTTTGACGTCACCGTCGTCGGCAACCGTGTCACCGTGATGCTGAACGGCAAGACGGTCATCGAGAATGCCGAGGTACCCGGTCTGCCGGAGAGCGGTCCCATCGGCTTGCAGCACCACGGCGGCGTGAACCAGACCACCGGCGAGTTGAATCCTGCCTCCAGTCTGGTGCAGTTCCGCAATGTGCTGATCCGCAAGTTTCCCAAGCAGGACGGACGGCGGGCGGCGAAACCAAACGTGGACGTCGACGGCTTTGTGACCCTGTTCAACGGCAAAGACCTGACCGGCTGGATCACGGGCCCCGAAAACTCCTGGGTCGTTCGGGACGGGGTCCTCACCGTCAACCGGGCGATGGACGGCCAGGAACACAACTTCGACTATCTCTGGGCCAGGGAGACCTACGGCGACTTCATCCTCGACCTGGAGTTCAAGGTTGTCGAGGGCACCAACAGCGGCATCTTCTTTCGCACCTCGGACCTGAAGGACCCCGTCTATACGGGAATGGAAGTCCAGGTCGCCAACTCGTACAGGCGCGAGCGAATCTCGAAGACGGGCACCGCCGGCGCTGTCTACGATTGCCAGGCGCCCTCGAAGAACGCGATCCGGCCTCCCGACCAGTGAAATCGGTGCAGGTTGATGTGCCGGGGCAGTCGCATCGAGGTCGTGCTCAACGGAGAGCCGGTGATCGGGATGGACGTGGACCGGTGGACCAGGCCGCGAGAAAACCCGGACGGGACGCCCAACAAATTCCCCCGAGCGATCAAGGATTTCGCCCGCGTGGGCTACATCGGCCTGCAGGACCACGGCCGGCCCGTCTGGTACCGCAATATCCGGATCAAACGCCTTTGAGTTACGTCAGCGACATGGGTATACTGATTCGCAGGTGACAAGACCGTAAGCATATCGCGCAGGTCGTGAAAGGAGCCAGACATATGAACACTGAGAGATCGTTGCCAGATAGCGTTCGTTGTGGCTGCACGCGTCGTCAATTTGTCAGGACGGCCCTCGCCGGCACCGGGGCATTTGTAGCCGGCACGGAGGTGCTCGCCGCAGCACAGAGAAACCGGAGCAGGGCCCCAGCTCAAGGCGGGGCGACCGAGATCGTGACGCTCGGCCGTACGGGCATCAAAACCACCCGGCTCGCCCAGGGCACCGGATGGAACGGTGGGGCGCGCTCCTCCGCACACACGCGGCTGGGCGAGAAGGCCTTCACCGAGCTGATCCGCCACAGCCTGGACCGGGGGATCGCCTTCATTGACACGGCCGACCTCTACGGGGCGCATCCGTACGTCCGCACGGCCATCGACGGCGTCCCGCGGGATAAATACATCCTCCAGAGCAAGATCTGGCCGCGGACCGAGTTCTGGTGCTCGCCTTCTGGCGGGGCCAAGGCCGAAGTGGACCGCTTCCGCAAGGAGCTCAATTCCGACGTCATCGAGATCTGCCTGATTCACTGCATGACGGACAGCAAATGGCCGCAGACGTTCGCACGCGTCCGCGACGAGCTGTCCGAGATGAAACAGCAGGGGGCCGTACGGGCCGTCGGCGTTTCCTGTCACGACCTCGGCGCCTTGAAGGTGGCGGCGGCCGATCCCTGGGTCGACGTCATCCTCGCCCGCATCAACAACGCGGGCAAAGAAGCCGAGATGGACGGCTCGCCTGAGGAGATCGCACCCGTGCTCAAACAGGCCCGGGCCAACGGCAAAGTCGTTCTGGGCATGAAGATCTTCGGGGCCGGCAAACTCACAAAGCCCCAGCAGAAGGACGCCTCGCTCAAGTACGTGCTCCAGAACGAGTTGGTGGACGCCATCACGGTCGGCATGATGAACCCCAAAGAGGTCGACGACACCATACGCAGGATGAACAGAGTACTCAAGGCGTAGAGGCCTGCCGGTGCGGGAAAGCAAACGGGCCGGCGTTTGACGGCCGGCCCGGTGTGTCGAAGTCAGACGGCTCGGTCAAAAGGTGTACTTCAGGCCAAAGCTGGCCCACAGCTCGTCGTCGTCCTCGTTGATCGTGTTATCCAGCGTGATCTGATAGTAGAGGGCCGGCGTGAAGATGATATTCCTTCTGTCGCCAAGCACTAGGTCGGTTGAGATGCCGAAGACCGTGTTTGAGAATCCGTGATCCGGGTTGGGATACACGGTGCTCCAGTCGCGGAACGGCCGAGCGGGGGTCGGGCTGAAGCCGTCGTTGTAGACGAGTTCCCAGTGCAGCCTGATCGCGTGTTCCACGATGTCCGGGACGATGCCCGCGACGCTGAACTGGTAATCGAGCATGAGGATGTGGAGAGATCCGGAGGCGGAGTCGGAGAGCCGTGAGCCGCTGTCCGAGGGCCACAGGACGGCCAGCACATAGCTGGGCTGCAGGCCCTTGACGGGCACGAGGTTCGGCCAGCCCAGGATCATATGCATCTCCTGCAGGTCGACGGACTCATCCGAGTTGAGCTCCGGATAGTTGTAGTACACCCACCCGAACCGGAAGTTCGTCGCATACGGCTCGCCGGCGAGGACGCCGTTCTGGTAGTATGCCGTGTAGTCCCATTGTTCCCGGTCCTCGAACCCGCTCGAATTGGCGCGATGCCCGACGGCGCTGACCCCGAAGCCGCTGTCAAACAGGTTGAAATCGGCCAGGGCATGCGTGGCGCTGACGTCATCATACATGTCGAACCCGCGCCAGATGTACTTGCTGTCCCAGGTCACGCCGAGCATGCCATGGATGCCGCCATCGACGCCCAGCAGGTCACCTTCCCACTCCTGCCCCGCTGCCACCGCCGTCGCCAGGAGCACTACTGAGAAAACTGCACGCTTCATTTCATGTCTCCTTACTCACGCTCACACGTACTCCTTGAACATGCGTTTTCCAGCGCTTCACGTCAGCGCGGATACTCGGGCGTCCTACCAGCGGCCGCTCTTTCTCGCCTCGGCCGGGGGTAGTTTCTCGAGGTCCTGTGTGTATTTCTGCAGCATGTCTTCGGGCAGATCGTAGTCGTTGAGCTTGCCGGACATGAACGCATCGTAGCCGGACAGGTCCATCAACCCGTGGCCGCTGTAGTTGAAGAGGATGACCTTTTCCTTGCCCTCTTCGCGGGCCTTCTCGGCCTCGTCGATGACCGCGGCCACGGCGTGACTCGTCTCCGGCGCGCAGATCGCCCCCTCGGTCCCGGCCCACAGAAGCGCGGCTTCGTAGCATTTGTTCTGATGAAAGGCGCGAGGCGTGAACAGGCCCTCCACAATGCACTGGCACACCAGCGGCGCCATGCCGTGATAGCGCAGTCCGCCCGCGTGGATCGGCGGCGGTATGAAGGCGTGCCCGAGCGTGTGCATGGCCAGCAGCGGCGTCATGCAGGCAGTATCCCCGTGATCGTAATGGAATGGCGCGCGGGTCATCGTGGGACAGGCGGTGGGCTCCACCGGGATGATTTCGATGTTGGCGCCGTTGATCTTGTCGGTCGTGAAGGGGAAGGCCAGCCCGGCGAAGTTGCTGCCGCCGCCGGCACAACCGATAACGATGTCCGGCAGTTTCTCGCCGGCCGTCTGCAACTGCTTCTTCGCCTCCAGGCCGATGATGGTCTGATGCAGCAGGACGTGGTTCAGGACGCTTCCGAGTGAGTAGCGCGTCTTGCCCGAGGGGTCCGTGACGGCCGCCTCGATGGCCTCGCTGATCGCGATCCCCAGGCTGCCCGGCGTGTCCGGCATCTCCTCGAGGATCTTCCGCCCCGCATTCGTCTCCGAACTCGGGCTGGCGACGCACGTGGCCCCCCAGACCTGCATCATCGTCTTGCGGAACGGCTTCTGGTCGAAGCTGATCCGGACCATGAAGACCTTGCACTCGAGGCCGATGATCTTGCAGGCGAAGGCCAGGGCGCTGCCCCACTGGCCGGCCCCCGTCTCGGTGGTCAGCCGCTCGATCCCGAACTGCTTGTTGTAATAGGCCTGCGCGACGGCCGTGTTGGGCTTGTGACTGCCGGGCGGGCTATAACTCTCATCTTTGTAGTAGATACGGGCCGGCGTCTTCAGATGCTTCTCCAGATAGACCGCCCGCTTCAGGGGCGCCGGACGCCATCGGTACAAAATGTTGAGCACGTCCTCCGGGATATCGATCCACCGCTCGGTGCTGACCTCCTGTTCGATGAGGTTCATGGGGAAAACCGGCGTAAGCATGTCCGGCGTCACCGGTTTGCCATCCGGCCCGAGCGGGGGCAGTAGCGGGGTCGGAAGATCCGCCGCAAGATTGTACCATTGTCGTGGAATATCACTCTCTTTTAACTGAATCTTGTACTCCATACTACAGTCTCCAACAAATTGATCTCGGCGTGAACATACGGTCGGCAGAGCCTTTGCGGCAAGTGATAGGGGATGGTTGCGCGATTGTCAAACAAAAATTCCGCCCCAGCCGTCCATTTCCGTGGCGGGTAGTCGAATATCGGACGTCCCGGAGTCCTGTCCCTCATGAACTGTGCCGTCAGAACACGATCGCCGCATATCCCACGCTGTCCCGGCTCGTGGTCCCCATCTCGCGACGCATGATCTCGTTGCTGTTGGTGTGGGCGAGCAGCACCCCCTTGGGGGCGCCCAGCTTCCTGGCGACGGCCACGGTCGCCGCGGCGGCGCCGGGGCCACAGGCATTGCCGTTCTCGATGGCATTGGCCAGCAGGCGCTCGGGATCCAGGCCCACAGCTAGGTCGATGAACTGCTTGTCGTTGACGCTGCTGGCCCAGCGCAGTGCGTCCGAGCCGATTCCCATCGGCGTGAAGCCGTATCGCGGCCCATAGTGCGTCAGGTCGGTCGAGCCGATGCAGACGACGCTGGTGTCTGACGCCAGCAATCGGTCGGCAACGGCGCTGCCCACCGTCATCGCCGTCTCGCTCGCCGGCACGATAATCGGGACCATCCGGGCCTTCGGGAACAGATGCTGAACGAACGGGACCTGTACTTCGATGCTGTGCTCGTACCGATGGGCCGAGGAATCGACCACGGCCGCTCCATCGTCAAGCAGAGACTGTCGGATCGCGTCATCGATCTCGATCGTGCCCAAAGGCGTCTCCCATGCGTTGCTGCCATCCAGCACGGGCTTGGCGCCGAAGTACCCGTGGGCGGCCCCGAAGATCACGAAGGTGCCGGTACTCCCGCGTTGCCTCTTGACGGCCGAAAAGACCAGTGCCGCCAGCGGACCGCTGAACGTCCAGCCCGCGTGCGGCACAAGGCCCGCCACCAGCGGTTCCGGCAGCGGTTCAGCGAACCCCTCCGATGGCAGACAATCACGGACCTGCGCCAGGCAGCTTTCGCGATCCGCGGGATAAAACTGACCTGAAACAACCGGTTTTCGAATCTGCATGGTAGGGCCCTTCCGGCGCATCAGGTGAAGTGGGCCGCATGACGGATAGAGGGCCTATGGGGCCAATAGGATCCGGGCGGTTTCACGCCTCACATTTCGCGCCTCTCATCTTGTTGTTGCGACATCCTTGCAATCGCGGCAGCCGGCTGCTATCATCTGCCGCGACGGTCATCCAGGGATATTGTAGTTTACGGGGTGAAAAAAACAATGGGATCTGAAAAAACCGCGCGGGTCGCCGTCGTCATGGGTTCCGACAGCGACCTGAAGGTGATGCAAAGCTGCGTGGAGCAACTCCGGGAGTTCGGCATCGAGCCGGCCGTGCGGATCATCTCGGCGCATCGGACGCCGCAGGTGGCCGCCGAGTTCGCCCAAACGGCCGAGGCCCGGGGCGTGAAGGTCATCATCGCGGCCGCGGGCATGGCCGCCCACTTGGCCGGTGCGATGGCCGCTTGGACCACGCTGCCCGTCATCGGGGTGCCGCTGGCCGCCGAGGGCGGGCCCGCCGGACTGGATGCCTTGCTCAGCACCGTCCAGATGCCCCCCGGTGTCCCCGTCGCCACCGTCGCCATCGGCAGGGCCGGTGCAAAGAACGCCGCGATCCTGGCCGTCCAGATCCTCGCGCTGTCCGATCCCGCACTCCGTGAGAAACTCGCCGGATTCAAGAAAACGCAGGAGCAGAAGGTACGCGAGAAGGGCGTCGCTTTGCCCTGAGCTTGCCGCGCGATTCTTCGAATCGCTCGCTGGGGTCCAAACCGAGACATGATCTCGAACCTCCCGGCCACCGCGTTGGCGAGCCGCCTATAGAATGAAGACCGTCCGGCCGTCTTGGGCATCCTGCTCCGTCCGTGGCCCGTCGAAGAGCGCGACAGCCGTTAGCATGAGCAAACCGACCAGACACGCCATCAGCCAGATCTCCTCGAAGCAGGAAGCCAGATCCACATTGTTGTAGAACGCCGCCAAATCCGCCGTGACCAACGCCAAACTGATTGTCAGAAGGAGAAATCTCATGGCCCGTCCGTCCTGTTCGTGAATCCTTGCGACCGTGACTCCTGATGCAACCCCCGGCAGGACGCCTGCCGGCATCCTTACTATGCGTTTGCCCTCACCATCCTTGCGCGGCGCTTCCGCAAAATATGCTGTCGGGGTCCTGTGCCGTTCCGCAAGAGTGACGGGACTCGGTGGATTCTGAGCGGAGACAGGAGCCGGAGAGGACGGAAATGAGGCCCCGCGCCATCTTGGAAGTGCGTATTGGGCGATATAGGGTTCGAACCTATGACCTCACGGGTGTGATCCGTGC
>CBFDDG010000033.1:0-17786 GCA_965603505.1 uncultured Phycisphaerae bacterium
AACGATCCCTACCAGATCGCCACGGCCGAGCAGTTGATCGCTCTGGGCAAGGACCCAAATTTGTATGACCGGCATTTCGTGCTGGTCGCCGACATCGATTGGCCCCAGGGTCCACCCATCGGCAGCGTGGTAACGAAAGAGGCGGTTGCGGTGATTGCTCCCGGCTCTGTGGCTTCCAATGGCAGTGGTGGGTTTACCGGCGGGTTCAATGGGGACCACCGTGCGATCCGCAACCTTCAGATCCATGGCATCGAGGCGTCCTATCTTGGTCTTTTCGGATGTATCGGTCCCGGCGGCCATGTCGAGAATCTTCATCTCGAAAATGCGGAGGTCATTGGCCACTCCACGCTTGGGCTCTTGGCCGCACGTAACGGGGGCACGATTACGAACTGTACGGTTACGGGATGTATTCGCGGCGAAAGAGTGGTCGGTGGGTTGGTGGGAGAGAATGGAATCCCTGGGAAAACACCGACGCGCGGCCCCAGCCCTCTCTGGCAGCCGGGTCAGATCGAGCACTGCGGGTCTGCCTGCACGGTTGGGGGCGGGTACAACGTTGGCGGACTTGTCGGCACGAATTCGCGAGGCAGTATCAGCCATTCCTGGGCCAAGTGCACGATTGATGGAGAAATGCATGTCGGAGGGCTTGTCGGGACGACCTACCTGGATAAGGTATCCTCCTGCTACGCGCTCGGCCATATCACCGGCAAGAATGAGGTCGGCGGGCTCATAGGCACGAATAGTGGTTCGGTCATTTCGGCGTGCTATGCACAAGCTGAGGTCAGTGGAGATCGCGTCGTCGCCGGACTCGTGGCCGAGAATTGGACTGGAACCATCTATTGCTGCTATTCGGCCGGCCGGGTACTCGGCCAGCATGAGGCGGCAGGTCTGGTCGCAGCCAATCGCTCCGGCATCGTCCGTCTGTGCTATTGGGACTCGGAATCCGCCGGCGTAGTTGTCAGTGTCAAAGGAGAAGGCAAAACGACAAGCCGGATGCAGTCGGCTGCCACTTTCGACGGCTGGGGGTACCTGGGGCAATGGACCATTGACGACCAGAAGGACTATCCACGACTGCTGTGGGAGGGTCTGCCCGGCGACCTCATCAGGGATATGGAGCGCTCGTACAACGGAGGCACAGGCGATTCGGATTCACCCTATCGTGTACAGACGGCCGCGGACTTGGTGGCAATCAGTCGGTATGCGGCGGATTGGAGCAAGCACTTTATCATGGTTCAGGACATTGATCTCACCGATGCCGGCGTCAATAGCCTGACCCCAATCGGGCTTACCGATATCCCGTTTACGGGGGCCTTCGACGGTAGTGGCCATACGATCAGAGGTCTGCGTTACGATCTACCTGACGAAGGCTATGTGGGTTTCTTTAGACACGTGGACCGAGCCGAGGTCGATGCAAACGCCTCAGCCGGCATCATCCGCGATCTTCATCTGGATCAAGTGGAGATCGCCGGACGTGACTGGGTCGCTGCACTGGTGGGATGCAACAGAGGGCTCATAGAATTCTGCTCCGTCAGCGGTTCGGTGACCTCCTCACGCGGCGTAGCAGGACTTGTGGCTCAAAACTTCGGCCAAATCACAGATTGTCAGGCGGATGTGCGTGTTCTCAGATCCGACCCGAAGGTCAGAGGCTTGGGCGACGCTGGCGGACTCGTGGTCCACAATGAAGGCACCATTCGAGGCTGTTGCGCCACAGGGGTGGTGGATGGTGCATCCGGCGCGTCAAGCACGGGGGGACTCGTCGCAACGAGCCAAGGCGGAGAGATCGAGAATTCATGGGCGTCGGTCGAAGTCAACGGCTTCTGGACGGCAGGTGGCCTTGTGGGGCGAGCTTCAGGAACGAAGATCACGGGCTGCTACGCTTGCGGACCAGTGAATTCGGGCAGCGACATAGGCCAGGAGTGGGCTGGCGGGCTGGTGGGGTCCATGCACGGCACGCTCTGTTCGTGCTATGCCACCGGCAGCGTCTCTGGAAACGGATATGTTGGGGCGCTCGTCGCCGCTAACGGCGGCACAATAGCATCCTGCTATGCCACGGGAGAGGTGACGGGTCCCGTCACACTCGGCGGACTCGTGGCCAATGATTCCTTCGGCGCGGTCTACCTCAGCTATTGGGATCGCCAGACTACTGGGATTGACACGAGTGAAGGAGGCAGCCCCAAATCGACGGGACAAATGATGCGAGCCGCGACCTTTCGGGGCTGGGGCGGGGGCGGTTACTGGAAGATCAATGAGGGCCGGGACTATCCGCGCTTGTTCTGGGAAGATACGCTGGGTACGCCCATTCTCGATGAGCCCCGCTCGTATGGGGGAGGAACAGGCACAGCCGACGATCCCTACCGAATCGAATCGGCGGAACAGTTGGCTATGATCGGATGGTACCGTGACGATTTCGACAAGTGCTTTGTGCTGGCGGCAGATATCGGCATGGCCGGGACCGATCCGAACACGATCTTGCCGATTGGCACCGCGGAAATCCCGTTCACGGGCGTGTTGGACGGCAACGGTCACTCCATCTCGAACTACACCCGGATTCGGCCTCGTGACAACTTCGTGGGTCTCTTTGGGGTCGTTGGGGATGAGACGGCTTCACACCCTGGAGGACAAGTCAGGCGTCTTTCGGTCGTTGGCGCACGCGTATCCGCCCTGGATTACACAGGCATCCTAACCGGCGTCAATCATGGCACCATTACGGATTGTCATGTCTCCGGGGTGATCGACGGTTACTGGGTTGTGGGCGGACTGGCGGGAACGAACGATGGCGGGACAATATCCTGCTGCTCGTCGTCCTCGGAGGTTTCTGGAGATTGGGCTGTCGGCGGATTAGTCGGACGTAATCCCGGTGGTTCCGTGTACGCATGCTGTTGCCGAGGCAGCCTTTCGGGCAGCAGGGATGTCGGAGGGTTGACCGCGAGCAACTCTCATGGTGTGCTCTCGAATTGCTATGCAACCAGTCACGTGTTCAGCACATCTTCTGCCGGAGGGCTTGTCGCCGACAACCAGCACGAGGGCATAATCGAACACTGTTACTTCGCCGGCCAACTTGCAGCCACTCAGTTTGTGGCCGGACTGGTCTTGGTCAACACCACCACTCCTTCATCGGCGCAGCCGGCGCGACAGGGGACGCTGCTATCGTGCTTCTGGGACATCGAGTCCAGTGAAACTGTCGATGGTGTACTCGATCAGGATCCGGACCCGGATGGCGCGCACGGCCTGACTACGCGCCAGATGCAGACGGCCGAGACGTTTATCGATGCCGGTTGGGACTTCGTGGGCGAGACGATCAATGGGGCCGAGGATATCTGGACGATCTGCGAGGGAAAGGACTATCCGCGGTTGGCGTGGGAGGAGGTCGAGTGTGAATAGCGAAGCGCTGTACTCTGAAGACTATCTTAGTTCAAGGATGTAGGCCTGGTCGCAGCGGGCCGATAGGTGCTGCGGCCGGTAGGGGATGAAGCCGTAGCTTTCGTAGAGGGCGATGGCTTCCTTCAGGACCGAGGCGGTTTCCAGCCTGATTCTCCTGAATCCTGATTCCCGCGCCCTCGTCAGGGCGTCCTCGAGCAGGTGCTTGCCCAGGCCTTTGCCCCGGTAGTCGCGGCGTAGATACATCTTTCGCAACTCGCAGACGCCCGGGTCGGTCGGATAGAGGCCGTAGGAGCCCACGATTGAGCCATTCTGCTCTTCGAGCACGTAGAAGACGCCGCCTCGCGCGAGGTAGGACTGCTTGATGTCGTCCAAGTCCGCGTCGGTACTGCCTGGGTCGGGCTTCAGGCCGTATTCCGCGAGCACCGTGAAGACGAGGTTCTTCACGGATTCGCAGTCGGTGTTAGTTGCCGGCCTCAATCGGGGCGACATCGTTTCATCCATGCTCGGGACTATGCGCCCCGGATTCTCTTCAGCAGATCCTGGTGAAAGTTGCCCTCGAAGGTCCCTTCGGCCGGTCCGGTCATGTGGAGCCGGCCGTCGTGGGCGATCTCGATGTGCAGCGTGCCGCCGGGCATGTGGACGGTGACGTCGTTATCGACCAGGCCGAGGCGGTGGCTGGCGGCCGCGGCCGCGCAGGAGCTGCTGCCCGAGGCCAGCGTGTAGCCCGCGCCGCGCTCCCAGATGCGGATGTCGATGTTGGCCCGGTCCATCACGCGCAGGATCTGCAGATTGATGCGGTTCGGGAACGTCTTGTGGTTCTCGACGTGCGGCCCGATCTCGCGGGCCTTTTCCTCGCTCACTTCTTCCATCGGGATTACGCAATGCGGGTTTCCGATGGACAGGCACGTCACCTTGTATTCGACGCCATTGACGTCAAGCGGCTCATCGACGACCTCGCGCCTGCCGCCGGCCACGGGAATCTCGTTGCTGATGAACGTCACTTTGCCCATATTGATCCGGATCAGGTTGGCTGTGTCGTCCTTGACCTGTACGTCCACGATCCCGCCGAGCGTCTTGATCTTGAAGTTCTTGGAGGGGACATATTGCTTCTCGAAGAGGTACTTGGCGAAGATCCGCAGTCCGTTGCCGCTCTTCTCCGCTTCGCTGCCGTCGGGGTTCAGGATTCGCACAGCCGGAATGTCGCCGCCGGGCAGGGGGCCGTACAGGATGCCGTCCGAACCGACGCCAAAGTTCCGGTCGCAGATCAGCCGGATGTTCGCCTCGGTCATGGCGACATCGCGCACGTTCGGATCGATGACGATGTAATCATTGCCGAGCCCGTGGTACTTCGTGAAGTCTACACTCATAGCTGCCTACCCGACTCCTGTTGAAGATCCAGTTCCATGAAGACGACGCCTTGAATTGGCACGTACTGGTACGGCGGGATCTCTCGAAAGCCCAGCGAACGATACAGGCCCTTGGCGGGTTCGAGCACCGTATCCAGCCGCATGTGCTTATACCCGATTCGGCGTGCCTCTTCAACAATCGCCTCGGCCAGTACTCGCCCGATTCCCTTTCCGCGAAGGGCCGGACGCACGTAGAGCCGCTTCATTTCGCAGACGCCCTCGCCGATGCGCCGCAGCGCCACGCATCCTGCGAGTTCCTGGCTCCGCGTCGCCAGCAACATGCATCCCGCAGGCCGTGCGTACCGTCCGGGCAGTTCCGCGAGCTCACGGTCGAAGCTCTGGAACGACAAATCGAAGGGCAGGTCCCGTTCGTACTCCAGGAACAATTCGCGAACGCGCTCCAGGTCTTCACCGCAAGTCGCTTCGATGAGTTTCAGCTCTGTCACTGCCGACATCCAACACTTAGATCATTTCGACGAGAAAGACTCTCGCCGAGTCTGTCAGTACTCTGGCTTTGTGCCCGTGCTCCTCTCCCGGCGGTATGAACAGACCATCTCCCGCCCGAAATGTCACCACCTGCCCGTGGAAGTCCACCTCCATCTTGCCCTCAAGGACGTATCCAATATGTCCCTTCGTGCACCAGTCGGGCTCAACGAAGTCTTTCGTGAACTCCACCAACCGCAGGCGTCGCCCGTCTCGTTCGCAGGTCTTGGCCTTCATCCCGGTCGCAGGTTGCTCCCAGCGCATCGATTCAAAGGGTAATCGGTAATGCTCCAATGTCCTATCCTTTCTTCTCTTCAGTGCCGCATCCTTGTCGAACGGGCTGTCTTTCCGTTCCTGCCTCGGTCTCTCGGTCCCCTAGAATATCTTCTGCATTCTGAAGAAATCAAGCCGCCGGCCATTTTCGACCTCCAGGAAAGCCGCCTCCACGGTGGCATAACCCAGTCGATCGTAGAACGCCTTGGAAGGCAGCGAGGCATCCAGCCTTATGCTGTCGATTCCAGACGCGGCGGCCCTCTCTTCGAGATGGCGCATGATGAGCCGGCCCAGGCCTTGCCTCTGAAAGGCGGGATCGACGAAGACTCTCCGGATCTCGTCGCCGACCAGCGTACCGGCGCCGAGTATCCGCCCGGCCCGGCCGAGGACGATTGTACAGCCCTCCTCCGCATCTCGACGGATCGCCTGCTCGTTGTGATAGTCCTTGAAGAACCGGACCGCTTCGGCACAGTAATGGCCGCAGTAGCATATGTCGATGGTTCTCAGGATCAGCGCTTGCAGGGCGACCTGGTCCGCCGCTTGAAACGTCCGGACGGTCGGATTGTCTGGGTGTTCCATATTCAAGACTCCACTGCCTTCCGGCGGCATCCGATCATGAGCGTACTTGTCCCGCCACGCCGGCCAAGGTCTTTGCCGGCGGCGGATCGAGCGTTCTCGTGCACAAATATTCCGCCAGACAGCCCTGTTTGTAGCTGACGTCATCAATCTGAAAGCCCGCCTTTTCGAGCAGGCCCTCCATGATCCAGCCCCAAGTGCTGTACTCTTCCCGGACGTGCGTCTCCGCCTCGCTCTGGCCTTCCGGACCCATGTGGGCGGTCATCGTCCGGATGAATCGCTTGACGGCCGATTCGTACTGCGCGATATCGAACGAAAAGACCACATCGAACAGGCAAAGCCGGCCGCCCGGCTTTAGCATGGACGCGACCCGGTGCAAGCCCACGAGCTTCCAGAAGTCAGGCAGATGGTGCAATGCGGCCACAGAGACAGTCGCATCGACCGGTGGCGCTCTGTGCTCGTAGGTCAAGAAGCCGCCGTGATGGAATTCCAGGTTGGCCAGACCGGCTCGCTTCGCTTTTCTGCGAGCCCGGCCGAGCATGGCCTTCGATACATCGACGCCGTAGATCTTCCGATAGCGTTTGGCCGCATGAAGGGCGAACGCGCCGGTGCCGCAACCCAGATCGATTACCGTCGCGCTGGGTTCCAGCCCAAGCCGTGCGACAATCTGCTCGGCCTCCTGCTTGTAGTCCCTGAACAACTGATGGTTGGCGTCGTAGAGCCATGCGAGGATGAAATTGTTGTAGTTGAAGCCGCACGGCTTCATCTCGTTGTAACGCCACGGGGCCCCCATGGCACCCGCAAGTGAGTTGAAGTAGTGATGGTAGAATTCGATGTCCATCTCTCTAACCCTTATCATTTGACAAACCTTCCACGTCCTCGCAAAGCCCATCGCTTTGCTGGTTTCCGGAAAACAAAAAAAGCCTTCCAGGGTCTGTTGCTCCCTGAAAGGCTTCTTGAATTCTCGAATGGGTTCTCAAGTCCTCTTAGGGAGCGGCCTCCTTTCTCCAGGCTACCAGCATGATGACAAGACACGTCCTGGTCGCACAGGCTGGGAGGTTCGGGCGCAGAAACGCCGCCGTCACAGCGTGACGCGTTAGCTGCTTCTGCTTGTTGTCCCTAATCTGAACCATTAAAGAACTCCGCGTATCTACTATATACGTCGTATGCTAAGCCTTCCGATTGCGACTGTCAAATTTAAATATCGACAAAATCGCCATAAACTCAAAACACTTCTGAGCTTTTTCTGCCATGCCGTACGCGGTATTGTCATTGTGTCAGGTCAGGAACCTGCGGATGGCCCTCGTGAAGAAGTCCGCGCCGTTCTTCAGATCGGCGACGTCGATGTACTCATCGACCTGGTGGCACATCTTCGGTTTGCCGGGGCCATAGATGACGATGGGGACCCCGAGCGGCACGAGATGCGGGGCATCGGTGGTGTAGCCGACGACGTTCGTGAGGTCCACACCGACGGCCGAGCAAAAGGCCTTGACGAACGTACATGCCGGATCGGTCTCCATCGCCTGGACGGAGCGCTCGACGGCAAGCTCCGCGTCGAAGGGAGGGACTGCAGTCCTGAGCTTCGCGAGGATGCGCTCGATGTCGCTGCGGATGGCGTCGTGATCCTGCCCGGGCAAGGTGCGAATGTCCACGCCGAGGGTGCATTTGTCGGGGACCACATTCATTGCCGCTCCGCCGCGGATCGTGTTCACGCTCACGGAGCATTTCCCCAGTCGCGGATGCGGCTCGAAAGGAATCCGGTACCGATCGAGTTCGTCGAGGACGTGCTTCATCGAGCTGATGGCGTTGACGCCACGCTCGGGCATGGAGCTGTGGACCGCTTTGCCCCGGGTCGTGATCTTCAGCCAGAACAGGCCGCGATGGGCCGTCACGACGGCAAAACCGGTCGGCTCCGGAACGATCACGCCGGCCAGCGGCGGCAGCCAGGCACAATCCTGCATGAACCGTTCGACGCCGGCGCTGTCGGTCTCCTCTCCGGCAGTGGCGGCAAAGATGATATCGCCTTGCAGTGTCGCCCTGGAATCCACCGCTTCGCAGATTGCCGTTACGACGGAGGCGATGCCGCCTTTCATATCCGTGGCGCCACGGCCGTAAATCCTGCCGTTTTCCTCGACGGCAGCAAACGGCGGGTGCTCCCAGGCTTCCTCGCCGGGTCCGACGACGTCGAGATGGCAGACAAACAGCAAGGCGGGCTTCTTGCCGGCCGATTTGACGTGGGCCGTGACGTTCGCCCGATTACCGTCCCAGCGATCCTCGGCACATACGATGCCGTGTTGCCTGAACCGGGCCGCGATGACCTCAGCCGCGGCGGATTCGCCGTGGGCCGGCGTGGAATCGGCCTGAATCAGTTGTTTCAACAGGTCGTTCATGACGCGGTGCCCTTACTGAAAATGGATCGTGTAAGCTCTGCTACTTCTCAAACGCAAACTCCAGTTCATTGGCCCAATGCTCGGCCCAGTCGGGATGGAACGCCTGGCTGTTCGGCTTGGAGACCGCGCGGTCTCTGGCCAGTTCCAGGTCGGGCCTCGGGAATTTTGGCTGACGCAGAAGGAGAACGTCACCGTCCGGCCGGAAGCCACGCGACCTTTGACGTGCGGAATCTCTGACCAGGGCAGGGCCGCCTCGACGATGCGCGTATTGCCCTCGTGCGCGATGGCGAGTTGGCCGGCCTTGACCGGGCCTTCCTTGGGGTGCGGCGGCTGGCGTGAGGCGGCACGCATGAAATCCTCCTTTCGTTGGTAGGCTTGTTGCGGAGCCGATTGTTCCGTTGCCGTGTAAGGAGCCGTGCCCTTGTAACAGATTTGTGGATCGCTGTCCACGTTCGAGCCGGCCTGATTGCCCGGGAGATCACAGGTGTTGGGTCCCTGGCGGAAAAATATCTGGACGGCAGGCGCAATTTTCATTGCGGATGGCGCCAAAGGCATCAATAATAAGGGATTCAAAACGTTGGGTGCCGGCCACGAGGAGAATACATGGGACCTACATTGAATGGGCTGATCAAACTTCAAAGCGTTGAGAATCTTCTGCGGGCCGCCACGGCGAAGCTGGCACGCAGTCGCAGAAGCGTCATCATACAGGAGAACCAGGTGCGCAGCCTCCAGAGCGCCCTGGAAACGAAAAAAGAGGAGTTGCAGCTTACGAAGGTGCAGTCCAACCGCCTGGAGATGGAACTGAAGACCCGGGATGAGGAGGTCAACAAGCTCCGCGCCGCACTGAACACCGCCAAGACGAACAAGGAATACGCCGCCATCCTGACGCAGCTCAATACGACGCGAGCGGACAACACCAAGATCGAGAATCAAATCCTCGAACTGATGAAGGCCATGGAAACGGACGAGGCGGAATGCGAGAATATTCGTGGGCAGATTGAGGAGCAGAAACAGCAGCTCGAACAGACGCGCAAGACCGCCGAGGCCTCCGCGGCCGAGCACGAGGCGGAAATCGCCAACATCCAGGAGGAGTGGAACGAAGTGGCCAAGACGATCCCGTCCGAGCCGTTGAAGATCTTCAAGCGTGTCGCGGAGACGTATGATGGCGAGGCCGTGGTCCAAGTCGAGGGGCAGGAGGATCGGCACGAGGCCTACAGTTGCGGCGGCTGCTTTATGGGCATCACCGCCGAGAGCGTCAATTTGCTGATGACGCGGGACGAGATCATCCGTTGTCCGAACTGCACGAGAATCCTGGTGCTCAGCGGCTCTCAACTACAATTATGAAGGTGATCATTCATACGGATGGCGGCAGCCGGGGCAATCCGGGACCGGCCGCTGCCGGCTTCGTCCTCGACGATCCGGCCGGCAGCCGGCTTCAGGCCAAGGCGTTCTTCCTGGGCGAGACCACGAACAACGTCGCCGAATACACGGCCTTAGTCAAAGGCTTGGAGGCCGCGAGGGAGCTTGGCGCCGATCAAGTCGCCGTCTGCAGCGACAGCGAGCTTCTGGTCAGACAGCTCAACGGGCAGTACAAGGTCAAGAGTGCTCTGATCCGGCCTCTCTTCGAGCAGGTGAACGCGCTGCGGACTCAGTTCAAAGGCTTTGAGATCCGCCATGTCAGGCGGGATAAGAACAAGCGGGCCGACCAGCTCGTCAATCAGGCCCTGGATGCGGGCCGGGACATCGAGGAAAAGCCCCAAGGCTGGCCTCGTGAAGCAGGCATCACGCTTGCCGATTCTGATCCGCGTGACACCCACGTTTCACGTCAAAGAAGAATCCGCCTTGGAATCCTCATTAGCGGCGGCGGCCGGACGATGCTCAACATCCTCGATTCCATCAAACGCGGCGAAATCAACGCCCAGATTGCGGTTGTGATCAGCTCGCTCTCAACCGTCGCCGGCGTCGGACGCGCACGCAACGCCGGCCTTCCCCTGACGGTCATCCGGAAGAAGGACTATCCGGACGTCGAGGCGTTCAGCAAACGCATCGAAGAGGAGCTTGTCGGGGCCAAGGTGGACCTGGTCGTGCAGGGGGGCTGGCTGTGCCTCTGGAAGGTCCCGGCGCAGTACGAGAACCGTGTGATGAACATCCACCCGGCCCTGCTGCCGAGCTTCGGCGGCAAGGGCATGTGGGGCCATCACGTGCACGAGGCGGTGCTGTCCGCCGGCTGCAAGGTCAGTGGCTGCACGGTTCACTTCTGCACGAACGAATACGACAAGGGCCCGATCATCGTGCAGCGAACCTGCCCGGTCGAGGACGAGGACACGTCCGATACGTTGGCGGACCGGGTCTTCGAGCAGGAGTGCATCGCTTATCCCGAGGCAATACGACTGTTCGCCGAAGGCCGGCTTCGGGTCGAGGGCAACAGAGTAAAGATCAGGCCGTAGGGGGGCAGTGCCCACCATTTCCTTCGGTTGCCGACAGGCGGCGGGCACAGCCCACCCTACGGGACTTTTCACTTCTTGCTTTCGTGGGTTTCGCCGTGAACAAACGCCAGAAAGCGTTGCTGATCGAATCGACTCTCGTGCTGGGAGCGACGACTGCGGCCGTCGTCGGCATGATCCATCTCAAGGACTACGTCAACCGCTCCGAAGCCATGCGCGCCATGGGCCAGCTCGGCGAGCGAGTCCTCGAACACCGCAAGCAGCAGGGCTCTCTGCCCCCGGAATCATTCGTCAACAGCGTCAAGGGCCAACTGGAGGGCTCCGTTCGCATGGGCAACGTCAAGTATCGCGCCCTCTACATCGGCCTGGGCGCCTCGGCCGACACCATCCTCGCTTACTCCTACAAGGGATACACTTCCTCTTTCCTCGATGACGGCTATGTCATCCTCCGCCTCGACGGGACCGTCGAATGGATGCCGACAGCCCAATTCACCGCTCTCTTCGCCGCCCAGCGAGCCCCGGGCGAGTCGGAGCTTCCCGCAGAGTAGGGTGGGTCATGCGCGCCATTTCGATTCAGTGGCAATCTGGATGGGGGGGCGTGCGAGGCTTTGCCGCTTTGCGACCCCCATTGACGGGTACCATGTCGCGTGCTATTATTCTTAGACAGACTGGCGAACCATTGTTAGGCGGCGCGTGAGAACCAGGGATGGAATTGGAAATCCTGAGTGAAATCGAAAATGTTGAGACAATCGCCAGCGGTCGGGGCGTATACATCCGACGCCATCTGGATCGCACTTACGGCGCAGGCCACTGGCGAAAAATGAAGGGTATAGCTACTGTGCGACGGGCGGACGGTACAGTTTGTCGGGCCGAGATACACTGGTTTGAAGCGCGCAGCAGAGGCCGAAAGGACTTCAAGATCAAGAAGGTAATCGAATGAGTCATTTTGTGATCTGCATCAACAATGAAAGCAATCCGGCGAGTTTGATCTTGGGCAAAGTCTACCGGAAGCTACCGGATGCAGCGGCAGAGGCACACAACATGCTGCGGGTCATTGATGAGGACAAGTCAGAATCCGACGGCTATCTCTACCCGGCGTCCATGTTTGCACCCATTGAGCTGCCGGAAGTAGCGGAGCGGGCGCTGATGGCGGCGGGTGACTGAACGCGAACGGCGCGTTGGGTTGGACAGTCTGATTGGCGCTTCACTGCGACTTGAGCAAGCTCTTGACCCATTGGCACGCGTCACGGATGGAGGCTTCAAGCTGAAAGATGTGCCCGATATCACCGATGCCCGGTGTGGATTCGTCCAACGGGTCTTCGACCAAACCACCCGGCAGACCGCATTCTACGTTGCCGGGCCTTCACCGCTCGCGACAACCGGGGCTGCCTGCTATCTTGCCACTCATTCGCGACCAGACCACCCTTGCTCAGGTTGATAAAGGAGACAATGTACGGTGTAGGCCCTACCCTTTTGGGAGAAGCCAAGACAATAGGCCGTGCGTCGGTGGTTTGACGACACGGCCTGTTGGTTTTCTATCGAAAAATGTGGTCTGCTGCTACTTGGACTCGACGACTTCCTTCTTGGCCTTCTCGGGCTCTTTGATTTCCTCGCCTGCGAATTTGAGGTGCTCCTCGTCCTGGACGTCGATCTTGATGAGGTTCTTGCCCTTGAACTTGTTGGCCAGGACCGCCTCGGAGAGAGGATCCTCGATATAGTGCTCGATGGCCCGGCGGAGCGGTCGCGCCCCGAACTCCGGATTGTAGCCTTTATCGATCAGGAACTCCTTGGCCTGCGGCGCGAGTTCCAGCTTCAATCCGTGCTCGGTCAGGCGCTTGAACACCTTGGCCAGCTCGTAATCGACGATGGTCTGGAGGTCGTCTCGGGTGAGCGGCCTGAAAACAATCGTGTCATCGACGCGGTTGAGGAACTCCGGCCGGAAGTGTCGCTCCACTTCCTTCGACAGGATGTCCTTCATCTTCTCGTAGCTGTGCTCGGGCGACTTCTTGCCGAACCCGAAACCGTCCTGGTTCTTGATCAGCTCGGCGCCGATATTGCTCGTCATGATCAGGATCACGTTCTTGAAGTCGATGCCGCGTCCGAAGCTGTCGGTCAGCCGGCCCTCATCCATGATCTGCAACAGCATATTGTAGACATCCGGATGGGCCTTCTCGATCTCGTCGAGCAGCAGGACCGCGTAGGGGCGACGCCGGATCCGCTCGGTCAACTGGCCGCCTTCTTCGTAGCCGACGTAACCTGGAGGGGCGCCGACGAGCCGGCTGACGTTGTGCTTCTCCATGAACTCGCTCATGTCCAGGCGGAACAGGGCGTTGCGGTCGTTGAACATGAACTCTGCGAGCGCCTGGGCCAGCAGTGTCTTGCCGACCCCGCTGGGGCCGAGGAAGATGAAGCAGCCCATCGGCCGGTTCGGGTCCTTCATGCCGCTGCGGCTGCGCCGCACGGCCTTGGCCACTGCCGTGAGTGCATCATCCTGCGAGACAACGATCTTGTGCAGCTCGCTCTCGAGCTCCAGCAGTCGCTGGGTCTCCTTCTTCTCCAGTTTCGTGAGCGGCACGCCCGTCATGTTGCTGACGACCTCGGCGATGATCTCGGTATCGACCACGCCGGTGGTTTCCTTGTTCTGCTCGTACCATTTCTTATGAAGCTGGGTCTTCTCTTCGAGGAGCTGCTGCGCCTCATCTCGCAACGATGCCGCACGCTCGTAATCGGCGCCGCGGACGGCCTCGTCCTTCTCTCGCTGTAACTGCTCGATTCTGGTTTCGATCTTGGTCAGGTCCGGCGGCGGCGTCATGTTCTTCAGTCTGACGCGTGCCCCGGACTCGTCCACTACGTCGATTGCCTTATCCGGCAGGCAGCGGCCCGCAATGTAACGCGTGGATAGCTCCACCGCCTGAAAGAGGGCCTCATCCGTGAACCGCACCCTGTGGTGCGCCTCGTAGCGGTCCTGCAAGCCGCGCAGGATCTCGACAGTTTCTTCCTTGGAGGGCGGCTCGACGATGATCGTCTGGAATCGCCGCTCCAGCGCGCCATCTTTCTCGATATACTTGCGGTACTCATCGAGGGTGGTCGCGCCGATGCACTGCACCTCACCTCGCGCCAGGGCCGGCTTCAGCACGTTCGACGCGTCGATCGCGCCTTCCGCGCCCCCGGCACCGACCAGCGTGTGCAGCTCATCGATGAACAGGATGACGTTGCTGGCCCGCCGAACCTCGTTGATCACCGCCTTGATGCGTTCTTCGAACTGCCCGCGGTACTTGGTGCCCGCGACCATCATCGCCAGGTCCAGCACGACGATGCGCCTGTCCTTCAGGATCTCCGGCACTTGCTTGTTCACGATCTGCTGGCTGAGCCCCTCGACGATGGCCGTTTTGCCCACACCGGCCTCGCCCAGCAGCACGGGGTTGTTCTTCGTGCGGCGGCAGAGAATCTGGATCAGCCGCTCGATCTCCCGTGTGCGACCGATGACCGGGTCGAGTTCACCATTGATCGCCAATTGCGTCAGGTCCCGACCGAAGCTGTCCAGGGCGGGGGTCTTGCTCTTGGTCTTGCGTCCGACCGCCGGACCCATCTTCATGCCCAGATCGCTCGGCGAGTCCTCCACACCGGCGCCGAGCAGATTCAGAACCTCCTGCCGGACGTCTTCCAGCTTCAGACCCAGGTTCATCAGTACCTGGGCGGCGATTCCCTCGCTTTCCCGAAGCAGGCCAAGAAGGATGTGCTCCGTGCCGACATAGTTGTGATTGAGGGCTCGAGCTTCCTCAATGGCGTATTCGATGACTTTCTTGGCTCGTGGCGTCTGGGGGAGCTTGCCCATCGTGACCATGTCCGGGCCGCTTTTGACCAGCTTCTCAACCTCGAGTCGCAGCTTCTTGATGTCCACGTCCAGGTTTTTCAGGACTGTGGCTCCAACACCGCTGCCTTCCTTCACCAGGCCCAGCAGGATGTGCTCGGTCCCGATGTACTCGTGATTGAAACGCTGGGCTTCCTGGTTGGCCAGCGCCATGACCTTCCGCGCTCGATCTGTAAATCGTTCAAACATTCTTTTATAACCTACTCCAATAGGATTTCAGTACTCTTTCCTTGCTACGGTCCAACGTCAGTCAAGGTTTTCCGTATTCTTCCTCTTATCCCATAGTCTTGTGATCCTGTCAACCCGGTCAAATACGGGCCGGGCGCTGCTACAAAGCATACAGGGCGGGGATACTTGCGTCGTGTGACCACGTATTATATGACACAAACGGCCTCCGTGTTCATCATCGAAACGGGCCTTTTCCCCGGATATTCCCCGTATCGGCAAAATCCGTCCAAAACTTTCCCTCGCGATTCGGCAAAAGCACTACCCCCCGAAATCTGTCGCACGGTCGGACGCGCCGGACCGTGGTGAAACAGATCACTTTGCGTAGGCGGTCTTTCTGCCCCCTCGATCTTGGAAAGCCCCTGAGGATCTTGCCGCGTGAGGCCATCGGCCTCCGCGGCCCCTCCGGCCGGCAAATCGCCCGACGATTTCCCAGTCTCTGTCAGGACCCAATTCCGGGCTACGGGCCCGCTGCACGCGCTCGCCTATCTCCCCTCGCGTTCCTGGTCGCGATTGTTCTCCTCGAGCAGCTTTTTGAGATAACGGTTCTCCCGACGCGTTGCCTCCAGATCGAACGCCTGGTACTTGATGCAAACCCGTAGGTAGTCGACGAGTTCCTGCAGAGTGCTGATGCTCTTCTGGAGCTGCTTGTGGCTGGCCTCAGCCTGGCGAGGCGGATTGGACGGCTTTGCCTGCTTGAGGCTGGCATGGTCTCCGAACTGCCGGACTAATTCACTCAGTGCGCCTTCGAGGCTGGCTTCGTCCATCGCATCCTCCTCCGAAATACTCCACATGGGAACGTTGGCTTCGAAACCATATCCTCTATTATAGCATTTGAATGCATACGAATAAAGCCCTCACCGTTGATTTTGTCCATTTTCCCGCGATTTCTCAGCGAGAGGTCATTCCCTGACTTCATTTTCCCGCGATTGGAATGGCAAACGAAGGGTGCTCCCTTGCCGGTGCATCGCATACATAGGGCCTATAACGGTGCAGCGGCGGTTTGTGCGGCAGGTTTGCGTAAGGATCTCACGCATGTGGCGATGCCCACGGCGTATCCAACCGCGAACAGCGGCCAATGGAAGTGCTCTGCGTAGTCCGGCTCCATAACGTGCGTCCCACCGAGACAAAAGGAGACAATGATGATGACGGTGGACGCCAGCCAGCCAAGCCAGTCGGCGTACCGGACTACAAGGCCAGTGCCTTGCGCGCTGCGAGAGAGGATCGCAACGGCGAACGCGAACATCGCCGCCGACACCAGGACGGGGCAGAGAACGGGCGACGCCCAGATTGCCGGGATCAGGAAGAGAATATCCCAATCCATGATCGACGCAGGCCAGTCCAGGAGGACCTTGAGCCAGACGTAGTAGAACACGTCCCAGACCGCGAAGATGACCAGGGACCAGGCAACTCGCTCCTGGAGGGTACGACCGAAAAGCCATGCGGCTGCGACGATGAGCACGAGCGTGGCTGCCTCCCGTCCGACCTCCGTTAGCAGAAGCCGGTTTCCCAACGGCGTTATGTCGAACGCCTGCAGGGGGAAGGTGAATCCGTCGGGGTGAAAGATGGCTCGCAGGTAGACAACGACGGCTGATTCGATGTAGGCGAAGGCCACGCCGAAGGCGACGGCGATCGCCAGCCTTCTCAGCATCTGTCTTGTTTCACCCGTCATGCGCCCTCAGACCAGTGTTTCCAATGCCTCCAGCAGTCTCGGGATGATCTCCGCCTCAGGCACGATGGCCGTTCTCTGTCCGTTGCGATAGAAGTAGGCCTTGTCCTTGGCGGCACAGATGGCGAAGTCTGCGTCCGCCGCTTCTCCCGGACCGTTGACGACGCAGCCCATCACAGCGATTCGGCACGGCCTCTCGATCCCGCGCAGGGCCGATTCCACCCGGCGGGCTAGCTTGACCACGTCGATCTCCATTCGCCCACAGGTGGGACAGACGATCAACTCCGGCGCGCGGCGCTCGCGCAATCCAAGCGACATCAGGATCTCGCGCGCCATCTCGGCCTCGACAACGGGGTCTCCGGCGGCGCTGACCCGGATCGTATCGCCGATCCCTTCGGCCAGCAGTGCGCCGAGAGTGACGGCCGAAGGAATCCTCGCATGCTCCGGCAGGCCGGCGTGTGTCAGACCGAGGTGGATCGGATACCCGAAGGTCTCGGCCATGCGCCGGTTCACTTCGATCGTCCGCACCGTATCGCTGGTCTTGGCGCTGAGAACCAACTGGTCGAATCCCCGGTCCTCGAAGAGACGCACGTACTGCGTCATCTCGCTGAGCATCAGTTCGACTCTCGCTTCCGGTGGGACCGGCTCGCGGCTGAGGTCCCGGATGCTGGCTTCATTGACTCCGACGCGGATCGCCACCTTGTGCGATTTGGCGGCGTCGATGATTCGATGAACGTCGTCGCGGCTCTTGATGTTCCCCGGATTCAGACGGATCTTCGCCGCCCCGCCCTCGATGGCCTCGATGGCCCGTGCCGGACTGAAGTGAATATCCGCGATCAGCGGCACGCGAACGTTCCGGACGATGCGAGCAAACGCGGCCGTATCGGCGCGCCGGGGCACGGCCACTCGAACAAGCTCGCATCCCGCCCGCACGAGTTGCTCGATCTGCCCGACGCAACGCTCAACGTCCGTCGTGGGGACCTTCGTCATCGACTGAATGACGACGGGGGCGCAGGAGCCGAGCCGGACGGGGCCAACGTGTACGGTTGTCGTTGTTCTTCTCTGAATCAC